>NZ_BAABCY010000033.1:154966-177802 GCF_039539345.1 Snuella lapsa
TAAAGAAAAGAATGAAAGTTAAATTCTCATGGGCAAATAAAAACTCTCTAATAGTATCAAGGGCACTACTCATCTGGTTTTTAACCGTATTTTTTGATATCCCAAGCTCTTCACTTATTTGGTCATAACTCATCCCCTTGTTTCTTGAGAGCTCAAAAATACGTTTGCGCTTTGGCGATAATCTATTGATAGCCTGCTGTTTTATTTTTTCATAATAAGCTTCATCCAACTTTGCTTCAACAGGGCTACATACGGAGTCATCATAAAAAACATGCTCCCTCATATTCTTATCATTAGCCACTTTATGCAGAAAATTGATTGTTAAATTACGGGTAATGGTAAAAATATAAGACTTGAAGGACAGGTCAGGATCAAGATTATCTCGATTTAACCATACTTTTAAAAAAACATCTTGTACAATCTCTTCAGCATACTCCTTTTGCTTAAGCATACTAACGCTATACCTATAAATATCATCTTTATAATAATTAAACAATTTCAGAAAAGCAGTTTCACAACCATTTGCCACCTGCTCTACCAAAAAAGAATCATTATACAGATAATTTTTACTCATAAAATTTAAATGCGCAAAATATTAATACTTACCTAACCGAATACCAAAAGTGAGGTATTCGTATTTTTTAACTCGCTAAAATCGTAAATCAGCAAGCAAAATATTAAAATTTTGTTAAATAAAAAATAAGCTTATAATTTTTATTTAACAAAATACTTTTAATTAACTCGTCATGCTATCGCTTCAAAACTCCCATATTTTCTATAATTACACAACTTTCTATTAAGCGTATAGTTATATTATTCTTAAGTAAAATTTCCGAATTCATCCACCTTTTTGACGAAAATGAGCAACCAAATAATCAATTCTTTTAACGTATTTAGAGCATATATCAAGGTAAAGTACTACAAACAAGGCTACTTAGCATCCTCTCTTATCCCGTAGTCAGATAAAAACTATTAAAGTTGGCTAACAAATTGAGTTATGCACCATCTGTAATACTCGGCATTCACTTTAGTAATCTCCTTTCAAAGTCTTGCTTATCTTATAACAAACAAAAGAAAGAAGTGACAAATTAACAATTCACCACTTCTTTCAAAAATATCTAATCTTTATAAAAACAAAAGAACGCCTTGATTAAAAAATTGCTCTAAAAAAACGCTTTACAAGGTCCCTTTCAACTTAAAGTTAATCGTCTAACGAATTTATCCAAGCTGCAATTTTTAAAGCTTCAGCTTTAGGCACTTGTGGCATTGGTGCCATAGGCGTAGCGTATTCCGGCCAGTTTTTGGGTTGCGGATTATAAATAAGTTCAACAATTTTTTCATTGCTATAATTACGTTTTGCAATCGACTTAAAAGATGGGCCTACAACTCTTTTTTCTTTATTATGACATGCAACACATGTATTATTGGTTAGCAATGGTTGCACCTCAGCATCACTTAAAACAGCAACCGATTTTACGCTTTCCTTTTTATTTACACTTGCCTTTTTAGCAACTTTCTTTTTAGCAGCACTTGATCGTTTGGTTGAAAGCTGAGACAATTCCAATTTAGAACCATCTGGTATATTGTTTAAAGTATAATAAAATGTTGGATGTAATGTCAACACATCCCCTCCTTTAAGCTTAACCCCTTGCAAGGTCATTTCATGAACATAGTATTGTCTTAAATTATCCGTTACAACACGTACTTTAAGACCATCTTCACTTACCTTTACGCCTTTTATTTTAATATCTTCAATATTTGTTTGTGGGCTTCCATAAGCGGGGTGGTACTTATAGATATAACTTTTACCCTTATAGGAATCTAAATCTTCTGCCGAAGCTTTGTCCACTGGTTTTGTAAACTCTATCTCAAAACCGTCGGGCATGGCTTTTACAGCCTTCATCTCAAAAGGCACACGTCCTGTCCACGTTAGATACTCCAAACCTGAATTTGTTGTCCCGGCAGACCCCCACCCCCTGTTAGTTTCTCCAACAAAAAGATTACCGTTATTATCAAAATCCATTCGCATCACTCCAGATTGAAACCCTGATCTAAAATCGAAAGCTACTCCTTGATACTCACCTTTTACTTTCTCAAGAACAACACGCATTATCTTACTCTGCCCCATATCTCCAATAAGCACCTGACCTTCAAAAGGCCCAAACTTACCTCCGGTTTTATCAACTTTGACCTCAGAATTTGAAATCCCTAATATGCCATGTGGTAGCACTACCGCTGGTAATTGCAACTCCGGAAAAGACTCTTTTAATTCATAAACAAAATCGGGATCTTCTTCATCAAGAATATTTTCAGGTTTCACATATCTTCCATTCTTTTTAACCTGTCGTTTATCAATTTTACTATAAAATTGTGCTTCTGTTAACTTAATTGGAGATCCTTCCAATTCACTCCATTTAAGTCCAGCTGGATGCGCTGTAACCACACCTTTTGGCAAGTGCCACAAAGCTCCTGACCCAATCCAATCTCCTTGATTGTCTGTATAAAACAACTCGCCATCTATTAATCCATATCCAGCAGGAGAACGCATTCCTGTTGCCCAAGGCTCCATCTTTCCATCTTCAGTTATTTTCATTGTCCAACCCCTCCAAGGCACACGACTTTCTCCTCGCCACCACTCTTCACTACCAAAGGCCACATTGGCAGTTACAAAAAATGTGTTGTCTGGAGCCAATACAGGACCAAACGAATATTCATGATAATGTGTCGATAAAGGCCAAGCATAAATGGTTTCATATATATCGGCTATTCTATCTCCATCAGTATCTACAAGCTTTGTAAGCTCTCCTCGCTGCGCCGTGTATAATGCACCATCCTTATAGGCTAACCCTAATGGTTCGTGCAGTCCTGAAGCAAACTTTATAAATGTAGATGGCTCTCCATTAGCCATAGTTGGATTTTCTATGATCCAAACATCACCACGTCTGGTACAAACAGCAATACTTCCATTGGGAAGAGATTCAACCCCTCCTCCTTCTACAAGAACGCCTTCGGGAGTTGGCACTTTGGTAATTCTATAATAATCTTCTTCTTTTGGTGTATTTTGTGCCAACAGCCCTTGTACGGATACAAACACTAATAAAGCTGTAACTATTTTTACACTATAAATTCTGCTATATATTACTTTTCTCATAACGCCTACCAAATTATTTCATATTTAACCGTACTCCCGTCAACTGGAATCACTAATTCTGTTTCCCCTTCTACTTCTCTTATCGTAGGGGTTTGCCCCGATAACACTTTAACATAGTATTTCTGATCACCAATAGCGTATGAACCATCAGACATTTTTTTAACTGACCCTGAGGCTAGCTTACAATACCAATTAACCAAACCTGACTTCGAAAAATGAATATTATGAGCAACATGTGTATTGCCAGTTGACATTATACTACTCTCAATCTCCACATCTTTATAAACATATTTGAACACTGGCTGCCCCGTCACTTTATCAACAGTATAACCTTTAGATATAAAATCGGGAGCACTTCCTGTTACCGGAAAGGCTTCCTTTAAATCGGATAGCTGTGCTACAGGTTGACTCAAGAACGTCCATTGGACAGCACCTTTAGGTCTGAACGACCCATCTCCCCTGTTATGCCACATAGGTGTTGCATCGACAAAATCGCCTCGCCAAACACCAACAAGATTACCTGCCCCTAAATCGTATACATAATTTATACCTTCTGGCATTCCTACTCCAATAGTATGTGATAAGCGCTTACCATTACCTTTAAAAGCTACAAAAGCTCTTAACATACGTGGTTTTGCTCCTGGTTGTACAAATATTGGCGACACAGAGCTTACCGAATTTGGGTATGAGTCATATACATTAAGCACTTTCGGGTTTGTTGCCGCTGTACCTATTGAAAACCCAAGCCTAGGGGCTCTCCAAGCAGCTGATTTAATATTGGTCAATACGAAGTTATGCTCACCCGGTTCTAGTTTTAAAGTTGTATTAAGTGTTTCATGTCTATCTGAAGCATTCTTCTGAATAACCCACATTCCATCAACCTGCAACGAAACCCCTCCGGTATATCCAACAGACAAAATATAATCGTCTTCTTTTGGGATATTCAACACTCCTGTATATTTGATACCATAGGCATCTTCCTCTCCAGTTTGGTTAACATCAATTAAATTGGCTTCTCCTTCAGAAATCATATTGACTTCCCTTATTTCATCCAAGCCTTTAAAGTTACCTTTGTATGCTTTGTATGTCAAAGAAGACACATACACATTTGAAGGTTCTAACAACTGGTATTTAATATTTCTAAATGCTACTGGCCCATGATCTCCTTGAATCATAAGAGGGCCTTTAGCTACTTCATTTTTCGCAATCGGACCACCTGTATAGTGTGGTACCTCTACATTTGTATGAATTGCCACGCCATTAAGTATAACGGAGACAAATTTAGCATTTGCTATTTTTTCTCCTAATGCGTTAAATCGCGGAGCTTGAAAATGAATTTTTAATTTTTGCCACAGGCCTGGTGCTTTTGATGCATTACTCAAAGGAGCAATGCCTCTAAATATTTTATCTGGAGCAGTTTCCCAATTATTGTGAATACCTCCCATATCAGACATTTTAGGGTTTTCTACACCCCAGCTATCCTTAAGCTGCAACTCATACCTACCTTGTAAATAAATTCCCGAATTAGATCCTTTAGGCAACATCACTTCCAATTCTAATTTGATATCGCCATGTTCCCATATTGTTTTTAGAGCATCTCTTTTTTCAGAATCGTTTACATTAAGAAGAATTCCTGTACCTGACTTAAAGTCTATGGGCTTTAGTACTACCTGATTTTCACTTTTTCGTTTTCTCTTTTTTCTCTTTTTTGATTTTGCTTCTACCTCGTGATTTTCCAACTCATGCACATCAACATTCCGATCTACAGTAACTTCCCCCACAATTTGCCAGTTCCCCGCTTGTTGGTCAAAATCATTCAGGTTATCAAGCTTTATCTGCTCCTGCGCAAATAAATTAGCCCCAAAAAAGAGCATGGCCAATAAAATTTTGATCTTCATAAATAAATCCTTCTAATAATTAATCTTAAAATTTAGTTTAGTAGCTGCTTGCTAACTGCAACAAAACCAAATATATATATACAGCTCAATATTATTGTGCAGTATTATTCAGTGAAAAAAATTATACAAGTACAAACACAATTAAACATCTACCCTTATATAAATTAACCAGCAATAACTCACAACAAATAACAACCTTTAAATCACAGAGCAAAAAAAACCTCAAGAACAAAACAATCCTTGAGGCTTAAAATATTAATTTTATTTTATTTTAGTTTACTCTACAATAAACTTCCCTTTCATCATGCCATAGTGTCCTGGGAAACTACACAAAAATTCGTATTCCCCTGGCTCAGGTGCCTCAAACTCTATCGAGGTAGTCTCTCCTCCTCCTATCAATTTAGTATGGGCAATAATGTCATTCTTTGCATCTGCTGGTATAAATTCCGTATCATGAGCTGTTGCAGATTTATTTCCGAAAGCTACAAGATCAACTCCTTTATTAAGCAACACAAAATTATGCCCCATGATTTTCTTATCCAATTTACCAATATGCCTAAGGGTTAACTTTACTTTTTTACCTGCTTTTACCCTAATTTCAGCTTTATCGAATTTCATCATGTCGTTACCAGAGATAACCACATTACTGATATCTTCCTCAACCTCTTTTTTAGGTTCACTGGTTTTCTTTTCATATGAAAACCCTTCTTTTTTCTTCTCTTCTTTTCCTCCACAACCAACTAATAGTGCACAAGAAAAAATCGACACTAACACGTATTTTATTGTTCTCATTTTTAGCATTTTGTTTAGCATAATTTCACTCTTTTAAGATAATCAAAAATACACATATATACCAACATTATTGTATAGTATAATTCAGTGAAAAAAATTATACAAAAAAAACAGTCCAGTTCTTTGGACTTTTATGTTCCTACAATATGTAATCGGTACTTATAAAATTAGATGTTTTCTTTTCCAAAAGCTCCTTTAAAATAGCATTATTATAATTATTGTCCTTGGAGGCTACAAAGGTCCTAATCGAGAATGAGCGCAACGCATCCACAACACTCAAAGTACTAAATGCAGAATCTTTTCTTCCTGTAAATGGGTAAACGTCGGGACCACGCTGACATGAACTATTTAAATTAACGCGACATACCAGATTAACCAAAATATCGATTAAAGGCGATAGCGTTGTAACATCCTGACCAAACAGGCTTACCTGTTGTCCATAATTAGATGCAGCCATGTCATCCAGAGGTTCATCGATCTCTGTAAAAGACACTACTGGTATTACTGGTCCGAATTGCTCTTCCCGAAAAACCCGCATAGATTTATCCACGGGATACAATATGGCCGGAAAAATAAAATTCTCTGATATTTCTCCTCCTTTATTATTTATAACAACAGCTCCTTTTTCCTCTGCATCATCTATCAATTCTTTTATGTAACCAGGTTTTTCCACCTCTGGCAATGGTGTTAATTTAACACTATCGTCCCACGGATTACCAAACTTAAGCGCGTCAACTTTTTCAGAAAAACGCTTGTTAAATTCATCAACTATGGATTCGTGAACATAAAGCACTTTTAATGCGGTACACCTTTGCCCGTTAAAAGACAAGGTTCCTGTTATACACTCATCAATAGTTAAATCCAGATCGGCATCGGGCAAAACGATAGCTGGATTCTTGGCTTCCAATCCTAACACCAAACGTAATCTATTCTTTTTAGGGTGCTGGTTTTGAAGCGCATTAGCCGATTTACTATTACCTATTAATGCCAGCACATCTACTTTTCCAGATTGCATTATGGGCGTAGCTAAAACACGCCCTCTTCCATAAATAACATTTACAACGCCTTTTGGAAAACTATTTTGAAAGGTCTCTAACAAAGGGGATATCAACAATACGCCTAGCTTCGCCGGTTTGAAAATAACCGGATTCCCCATAATTAAAGCTGGTATAAGCAATGTAAACGTTTCGTTTAACGGGTAATTATAGGGGCCAAGACACAATACAACGCCCAATGGCCCTCGACGTATATGTGCATAAACGCCCTGTTGCTTTTCAAATTTTGCCGAGTCGCGATCCAATTGTTTATAGGCTTCGATGGTATCGTAAATATATTCAACCGTCCTATCAAATTCCTTTTCCGAATCTGGTAAATTCTTTCCTATTTCCCACATTACAAGCTTGACAACCTCATCCCGTTTTGTCTTCATCTGCGAGACAAACTTTTCCATACAGGCAATTCTATCTACCACCTTCATGGTTGGCCATAAACCTTTTCCTTTATCGTAAGCCAAGCAGGCCGCGTTTAACGCGTCCAAAGCTTCTGTTTCCCCTAATTGCGGAATACTCCCCAACAACGTTGGTTCGTATGTTTTAGTCGAAGAAATCGTAGAATAAACATTAATTGTATCTCCTTTCCATTCCCTCAACTCTCCTGACACCAAATAGTTTTTTTGATGTAGTAAAGTTGTTATTTTATAAGGCTCAGGGATATCCTTGAAAGATCTATTCATAATATAAGTTGTTAGAGTTTAGTGTAAGGCTAAGATACCTATCTTTCTATTGAAATCCCTTTTAAAAGCTGTCCATTTTGAAAGAAATACTGAATTCTTAACACTTTAATTACTAGGCTATAAAACGTTTATAACGAAATCGATTTCGACTGTTAATTTTATTTCTATGCGACTAAAAATTCTGTGTTGTTCTTTAAAATTTCAAGGAAGAAATCAGGCTATTTGTTCCGAAAATTCTGAAATTACATAGTCATGACACCACATAAGCGACTTACACCTTACCTTAAGATAGACATCCCTTATCGCACAAACTCCTCAGTTTTCTTCATTTTATAATGAAATACAAGAAACAGAACAAACCAATCTTGTCCTCCAGGTTCTCTCGTAAAATCTTAAATGCCTCAGTCATGTAATTCTCGACAGTTTTAATGGAAGCATTTAATTACGTTCTTTTCGAGAAAATGCAAAATAAGTACTAACTGCAGTGTTATTTGTTCAAAGAATTATCAGACTTTTGAGTTAATTTCATCCCGTTCTTTTCTTATTTAAACAATTTCAATTTATAGGATGCAAAATTTGAAGTATTTGTTATTTCTCCCGATATTCCTCCTTGTAGTAAAAGCAATGACAAACTGCAAACTAAAAACAACGTTAATAATGAACAAACCACTCCTTATAACAGCACTTTTTCTCTCCCTTAACAATCTGTTCGGACAATCAAATGACAACCTATTATACTACGAGCAACCCGCTAAAGTATGGACCGAAGCCCTCCCTGTTGGTAATGGTTACATGGGAGGCATGATCTTTAGTGATCCATACAAAGAACACATTCAACTAAACGAAGGCACCTTATATAGTGGAGATCCCAATCACAAATATGAAAATTACAACATTCGGGAAGACTACAATGAAGTTATCAACGCCTTTGATCAAGGTGATTATGCGGAGGGGCAAAAATTAGTTCAAAAAAACTGGTTGGGTCGGCCGCAAGATCTGTTTCAACCTATGAGTGACCTATGGATAGAGATGGGCCATAAAGGCAGTATTTCCAACTATAAAAGGTCTCTGGACGTTTCCAATGCCTTACACAAAGTAACCTATACCATAGGAGAAACAGTTTATGAACGTGAAATATTTGCGAGTTATCCAGATCATGTCATTGCCATTAAGCTTACTTCCAATGGTCCAGACAAAATGAACGGATCTGTTTCATTTACGACTTTACACGAGCCCACTATGGAAGTTGGAGGATCCGATAATTTATTATTCCTCAATGCTCAAGTACCGGGTTTTGCCTTACGAAGAACTCTGGAACATGTTGAAAACTATGGAGATGAACACAAATATCCGGAAATTTACAACAAAGACCGAAGCAGAAAACCTTTTGCCAAACAAATACTCTATCATGATGAAGTTGACGGATTAGGCATGTACTTTCAATCCCGACTAAAAGTAAACAATGCAAATGGTGAGGTTAGATACAACAAAGGAAAGTTAAACTTCTCTAATGTTTCCGAAATGGTTATCCTGCTTACTTCGGCAACGAGTTTCACCGCGTTTGATGAAAGTCCGACAAACAAAAACCTACCTGAAGAGCGCACTAAAGCAATTTTGGCCGCAGTCAGCAACTCAAACTACCAACAGATCAAGACACGACATCTTTCTGATTATAAAAACCTTTTCAACCGCGTTGATCTTCAAATAAACAAAACAAACAAAAAGACACAATTACCCACCGACCAAAGAATTATTCATTATGAAAAAGGGGGAGATGAAAGTCTTGTCTCATTATTTTTTAAGTATGGGCGATATTTGATGATTTCAGGATCCAGAACAGGGGGACAACCTCTTAACTTACAAGGCATTTGGAATGACAAACTTATTCCTCCCTGGGCCAGCGCGTATACAATGAATATCAATTTACAAATGAACTACTGGCCTGCCGAAGTCACTAATCTTTCAGAGTGCCACACCCCTTTGTTTAGTGCCATTAACGAACTTGCTGAAAATGGAAGCAAAATTGCACGATCCATGTATGGCAATGATGGGTGGCTGGCAAATCACAATATGTCTATTTGGAGGAATTCGGGCCCGGTCGATTCTTGTCCCTGCTCCTTCTGGCCTGTAGGCGCAGGATGGTTAGTAAGTCATTTTTGGGAACATTACCTTTTTACAGGCGATGTCGACTTTTTGAAAGAACAGGCCTTTCCTTTATTGCGAGGTGCCGTCCTTTTTTACAAAGATTGGCTTACTCCCAATAAAGACGGTTATCTGGTTACTCCCGTAGGACACTCTCCCGAACAAAGCTTTTTGTATGGTGATGGTAAAAGTTCTACTCTAAGTCCTGGCCCAACTATGGATATGGCACTTATAAGAGAAAGTTTTTCCCGATACTTACAATCTTTAAATGTATTAGGATTGGAAGACCATAAGCTTAAAAAGGAAATATTAGAAAAACAGAGCAAGCTCCTTCCCTATCAAATAGGAAAGCACGCCCAATTACAGGAATGGCAGTTCGATTTTGAAGATAGAGATATACACCATAGACATATTTCACATTTGTATGGTTTTCATCCTGGCAACCAAATTACGCCAACAAAAACCCCTGAATTAGCAAAAGCCGTTAAACAAGTATTATTCCGAAGAGGAGATCAGGCAACAGGATGGTCAATGGGCTGGAAAGTAAATATGTGGGCTCGCCTCTACAACGGCGACAAATCGCTAGCAATCTTATCGAAGCTCATCCATTTAGTTAAAGAAAACGATCCTAATTTTAAAGGCTCTGGTTGTTACCCAAATATGTTCGACGCCCACCCGCCCTTTCAAATTGATGGTAATTTTGGAGCAACTGCCGGTATCGCTGAAATGTTACTACAATCGCATGACGGTTTTGTCCACTTACTTCCCGCACTTCCCAAAAAATGGGAAAAAGGACATATCTCTGGCTTAAAAGCCCGTGGTAACTTTGTAGTTGATATTAAATGGCTTCACAATTCCTTAAAAGAGGCAAGAATACTATCTAACAATGGAGGTATCCTCCCTATAAGAAGCCCAATCCCTTTAAATATTACCGGAGGTAAAATAATAACGAACAAAGAAAATAACGCTTTACTATCACCTATGGATTCCATTACCGTATTGGATGATAAAGGAAAAGCGACGCTGCCGGAACTAAACACGCCTCATTTTTATGAATATTACATCAACACCAAACCAAATGACCTGATCACACTAACAAAAAAATAAAACTAACATAAAAAACCCGTTCAATTTTTTATATTTAAAGTTTAATAATTTTACAAATATGAAATGTGCCATAACAATTCTTGATAGCATAGAAGATGTTTAATGGTGAATTCCATCTAACCAATGAAAACAATAAAATTTAAACAGATGAAACATCTAATTTTAGCATTATCTTTTACGGCTCTTATTTTATCCTGTAAGGACAAAGAAGACAGAAAATCGCCACCTCTAACTCAAGAAACAACGGATCAACCCCAGGCTAATGAAAGCGATTGGATTTACCTTTTTGATGGCTCCAGCACCAAAGGCTGGCGTGCCTACAACGAGGACACACTACCTCCAGGCTGGGTTATAGAAGACGGTGTTCTAACATTTAATACCGAACTGGGTTTGGAACAAAATTACAAGGGCGGAAAGGATATTATTTATGCTGCTGAAGAATTTGATAACTTTGAGCTTCACGTAGAGTGGAAACTTCCACCAGGCGGAAACAGTGGCATTTTTTACCATGTAAAAGAAGGCCATAAATCTTTACCTGAGACTTCTCCTGAATACCAACTTATTGATGATTTGGGTTATGCCAAAATACACGATCTAACCGAATACAATTTAAGTTTAGGTTATACCGAAAACCCTGAAGAATTAAAACCGTTACAAAAAACAGGATCCGATTACGCCATGCACCCGGCCGATCAGTCACAAAAAGTACTAAACCCCATTGGAGAATGGAATACTTCTAAAATTATATTTACACCAGAAAAAGTTGAACATTGGCTTAATGGAAAGAAGCTATTATCTTTTGTTCCATGGGATGAAGCTTGGCATGAAAAAAAGAATTCCGATAAGTGGAAAAACAGTCCAGATTATGGAAAATATAAAACGGGATATATTGGACTACAAGACCATGCCAGTTCTATTTGGTTTAGAAACATTAAAATAAAAAAACTATAGCTAAAACTTTAGATCATGAACAAAAGAGAATTTTTAAAAAGAAGTAGTTTAGGCGTTACAGGATTAGTTTTAGTACCGTCCCTTGTTATGTGCAAAGAAAAACCTATTGTTAAAACACGTATTAGAACAGCTCATATTGGCGTTGGCGGTATGGGAAAGGCTGATCTTGATGCCATTGCCTCTCATCCGTTGGCTGATATAGTTGCATTATGTGATGTGGATTCCAATAAGCTATCAGAAGCCAAACAGCAACACCCAAACGCAAAGGTTTTTTCAGATTACCGTGTTATGTTAAAAGAAATGGCCGACGACATAGATGCTGTAATTGTATCTACTCCCGATCATACCCATGCACCTGCATCGATGCTTGCTATGAACATGGACAAACCCGTGTATTGCCAAAAGCCATTAACACACTATGTATCAGAAGCCAGAGCCATGAATAAACTGGCCAAAGAAAAAAATCTGATTACGCAAATGGGCATTCAGGTACACTCTTTTTACGATTATAAGTTAGCTACGCTTTTAATTCAATCTGGGATTATAGGTAAAGTACATACTGTACATGCATGGTCTCCAAAAAACTGGGGATATGATGGTCCAGCTCCAGAAGGTAGCGACCCCGTACCTAATACTTTAGATTGGAACCTTTGGTTAGGAACTTCTTCTGAAAGACCTTATAAAAATGGCATGTACCACCCAGGTAATTGGCGTAAAATAATGGATTACGGCTGTGGCACCCTTGGTGATATGGGAGTACATATTTTTGACACACCATATAATGCCCTTGAATTAGACGTCCCTATGACCATTAAGAATGAATGCAGGGAGACTACAGGCTTTGGATATCCTGAAAACAATATTGTAACCTACGAATTTCCTCAAACCAATTATACTTCAGAAACCTTAAAATGGATTTGGTACGATGGTCCCGGCGCCCCCAGAGACCATGAAGACCTAAAGTTACCAGGTATGGATGAGGCTGCAAAAACAGCGGATACATCGATCAACGAAGAGGCTTCTCTAGAAGACAAAGTGTCTCTTGAAGCCAAAACGGCCAACGAAGGTAGCTTGCCTGAGCAAGGCGCCATGTTTGTTGGTGAAAAAGGCCGCTTACTTTTACCCCATTTTATGCAACTGCCTCAGAAAATTGTTGACGGGAAGTATGTAGACATCTCTTCTGAAATTGCAGCAATCTCAGAAGCTAACAATTTGGGAGAACCAATTCGTAATTATGATTCTGAAGGGCCTAAGCACTATCACCAGTTCATAGATGCTTGCTTGGGCAAGGACACTTGTAGCGCTCCATTTTCTTATGCCTCTAAATTAACCGAAACGATCCTTTTAGGTGTAATAGCAGGGCGTTTTCCGAACCAAACCTTACATTGGGATAGTGCAAACGCTAAATTCACTGAAGAGGAAGCCAATCAATATCTCGAAGGTACGTATCGTGACTTCTAATTAATCATTAATTGATAATTAAAAAGCACTTGTTAAACCATATTTAACAAGTGCTTTTAATATATTGTAGTACAGTGTATATTATCACACCAAAAACTGAAATAAATCAGGTTTATCGTTCAAATAGTCTCCAAAAAAATTACGTTGCTTCATTTTAGTAATTAGGGGATCTAAGTCACTGGTAGATTTTAATTGAATACCTACTACCGCAGACCCATTCTCACGATTGGTCTTTTTAGCATATTGAAAATACGTAATATCATCATTAGGCCCTAAAATATCCACTACAAACTCTCTTAAAGCGCCCGCACGTTGCGGAAATTTTATAATAAAATAGTGCTTTAAATTGGCATACAACAAGGCGCGTTCTTTTATTTCCGGTGTACGCGTAATATCATTGTTACTGCCACTCACCACACAAACAACGTTCTTTCCTTTAATTTTTTCGGCATAAAAATCCAAAGCCGAAATACTCAAGGCTCCAGCTGGCTCTACAACAATGGCATCTTTATTATACAAATCTAAAATAGTCTGACACACTTTACCTTCTGGCACCGTAATCATATCATGCAGATATTGCTTGCATATTGGAAATGTAAGATCCCCTACACGCTTTACTGCTGCGCCATCAATAAACTTTTCAATATAATCTAGTTCTGTATTCTTATCATTCCTTATAGACGTTAACATGGAAGGTGCCCCTTCAGGCTCTACTCCTATAATTTTGGTATCTGGCGAAAGCGCATTAAAAACAGCTGATAAACCAGCTGCCAATCCCCCGCCTCCAACAGCAACAAACACATAATCGATGGGCTCTTGTGCCTGATCCAAAATTTCCAGCCCAATAGTAGCTTGTCCTTCAATAACTTTTTTATCATCAAATGGATGAATAAATGTTTTATGCTGCTTTTCACAAGCATTAATTGCCAAATGGTAAGCATCATCAAAAGTATCACCTTCCAAAACAACCGTAATATAATCGCCTCCAAACATTTTGGTTTGCTCGACTTTTTGCATAGGTGTTACCGAAGGCATATAGACAACACCCTGAATTTTAAGGTGGTTACACGCAAACGCAAAACCCTGGGCATGGTTACCTGCACTAGCACAAACCACACCGTTTTTGGACTCTTCTGGTGTTAAGGAACTAATCTTATTATAAGCCCCCCTTATCTTATAAGAGCGTACTTGCTGAAGATCTTCTCGCTTTAAAAGTATGTTGGATTGATAGTCATTTGAATATCTGAGGCTAGCCTGTAAAGGCGTAACTGCCGATACATTTTTAATTGTATCGGCAGCTACTTGAACATCTTTGATTTCAGGAAAATACACTAATTTTTCCTCTTCCATAACTAGTTAAACTATTGGTTTCATCGCTGTCATAGACGCTCTTAACACAGCACCTACTTTTTCAACGGGATGTGCTCTTAAAGCCGCATTTACTTCAATTAGTCTTGCGTTATCAACACCTTCGCCATTATCTTTAGCATAAGCTTTACCAATTACATCGGTATCGATTTTCTTCATAAAATCGGCCAATAACGGTTTACATGCATGATCGAACAAATAACAACCATACTCAGCTGTATCAGAGATTACGCTGTTCATTTCATATAACTTTCTTCTTGCAATGGTATTAGCAATAAGCGGTGTTTCGTGCAAGGATTCATAATATGCAGAGGCATCTATAATTCCTGATTCGGTCATAGCTTCAAATGCCAACTCAACTCCAGCTCTTACCATTGCCACCATTAACACCCCATGATCGTAGTACTCTTGCTCAGAGATTTCAACATCTCCAGCAGGTGTTTTTTCGAATGCAGTTTCAGCTGTTTCAGCTCTCCAGCCTAATAAATCTTTATCACCATTAGCCCAGTCTGCCATCATGCCACTAGAGAAACGACCTTCCATGATATCGTCCATATGCTTTTGAAACAACGGACGCATGATACCTTTTAATTCTTCAGATAATTCAAATGCTTTAATTTTAGCTGGGTTAGACAGACGATCCATCATATTGGTTATTCCTCCATACTTAAGCCCCTCGGTAATGGTCTCCCATCCGTATTGGATCAATTTTGAAGCATATCCAGCATCGATTCCTTTTTCAATCATTTTATCAAAACAAAGGATAGATCCTGTTTGTAACAAACCACAAAGAATTGTTTGTTCTCCCATTAAGTCTGATTTTACCTCAGCAACGAAAGATGATGCTAAAACTCCAGCTCTATCACCTCCTGTTGCAGCAGCATAAGCTTTTGCTTGTGCCCAACCTTTTCCTTCAGGGTCATTTTCTGGGTGCACCGCAATAAGTGTTGGAACCCCAAAACCACGCTTATACTCTTCTCTTACTTCAGATCCCGGACATTTAGGTGCTACCATAATAACCGTAAGATCCTTACGGATTTGCATTCCTTCCTCTACGATGTTAAAACCATGAGAATATGATAAAGTTGCACCTTGTTTCATCAAAGGCATAACTGCATTAACTACATTGGTATGTTGTTTGTCTGGAGTTAAATTCAACACTAAATCGGCTGTTGGAATTAGTTCTTGATACGTTCCAACATTAAACCCATTTTCGGTTGCATTTACATAAGAAGTGCGTTTTTCTGCAATGGCTGCATCGCGTAAGGCATAAGAAATATCTAATCCCGAATCACGCATGTTTAACCCTTGGTTAAGACCTTGAGCTCCACAGCCAACAATTACTATTTTCTTACCTTTTAAAACATCTACGCCATCTTCAAATTCTGAAGACTCCATAAACCTACATTTCGATAATTGATCTAACTTATCTCTTAACGATAATGTGTTAAAATAATTTCCCATTTTATTGTGTTATTGATTATTGAATGCTAAAAGCATTTCTGTTATTTTCATTTCTTCTTTGGTTACCGCAATACGTCCAGAACGCACAAACTGCATAATTCCAAACGCATTTAATTCTTTTCTTAGAGCCTCTATTTCATGACGCCTTCCTGATTTCTCCAATACGAAAAACTCTTTATTTACAGTAACAATTCTAGTATTACTATCCTTTATTATGTTTTGAATTTGAGGTTCCTCAAACAATAAATCTGATTTAATTTTAAACATACAAGATTCCGTAAAAATGGTCTCTTCATCCGTATGATAATATGCTCTAATAGCTTCTACTTGCTTTTCTATTTGACCTATAATTTTCTTAGCTTGAGGTTCTGTAATATTTACAACAATTACAAAGCGATTTACGCCTTCAATTTCAGATTGCGATGTTGTTAAACTTTCTATATTGATATGTCTGCGCTGAAAAATAGCTGAAATACGATTTAGTAGCCCAATATTGTTCTCGGTGTAAATTGAAATCGTAAAAGTTTTTATTTCTTCGTTCATTTTGTTAAAGATGAAAGAGAAAAGATGAAAGAGAAAAGATTACTTTACCACAAATCTTGATGTCTCTTTAATATTATCTCTCGTTAATATTTCTATTTTCTTTTATCTATTTCTTGATTTAACTTAAGCGAATATCTGAAACCGATGCTCCAGCTGGAATCATAGGAAACACATTATCCTCTTTTTCTACACAAACCTCCAAGAAATAAGCGCTATCTGAAGCTATCATTTCCTTAACAGCTTCTGCCAACTCTTCTCTTTTAGTTACGCGCTTAGTTCTTAAGTGATATCCTTTGGCAATCGTTATAAAATCCGGATTGGTCATTTCTGTCGAAGCATATCGCTTATCAAAAAACAACTGTTGCCATTGGCGAACCATACCTAAAAACTCATTGTTCAATACAACAATTTTAACTGGTATCTGTGTTTGGAAAATGGTACCCAATTCCTGAATATTCATCTGAAAACCTCCATCACCAATAATAGCCACTACTTCACGCTCTGGTGCTGCCATTTTAGCTCCCATTGCCGCAGGAAGTGCAAAGCCCATAGTCCCCAAACCACCTGAAGTAATATTACTTTTGGTTTTATTGAACTCCGAATAGCGGCAAGCAATCATTTGGTGTTGCCCTACATCAGAAACAATAGCTGCATTTCCTTCACTTTGCTTGTTTATTTCTTTTAGCACTTCACCCATAGTCAACCCTTCTTTGGTTGGATGAATGTCATTCTTTATTACCTTTTCAAACTCTGTAGCATACAGCTTTTTAAATTCGTCCAACCATGCATCATGTGTGTTTTCATTTAACAAGGGCAATAAAGCCGTTAAACTTTCCTTGGAGTCACCTAAAACCGCCACATCGGTTTTTACATTCTTGTCAATCTCTGCTGGATCAATTTCAAAATGAATTACCTTGGCTTGTTTTGCATAGGTATCTAATTTACCTGTAACACGGTCGTCGAAACGCATTCCTATAGCTATAAGCACATCGCATTCGTTAGTTAACACGTTAGGTGCATAATTACCATGCATACCTACCATACCTACATTTAATGGGTGTGATGTTGGTATTGCAGAAGCTCCCATAATGGTCCACGCCGCTGGAATACCCGCTTTTTCAATAACAGCCTTTAATTCTTCTTCGGCTTTACCAAGAATAACACCTTGTCCCCAGACAATCATAGGCTTTTTTGCAGCGTTTATAATATCGGCAGCGGCTTGAACGGTATCATTATTTAATTTTGGAATAGGATTATAACTCCTTACCCCAGTACATTTTTCATACTTAAAATCTAACTCTGAAACTTGAGCATCTTTAGTAATATCGATTAATACAGGCCCTGGGCGTCCACTTTTGGCTATATAAAATGCCTTGGCCATAATTTCTGGTATTTCAGATGCTTTAGTAATCTGATAGCTCCATTTAGTAACGGGAGTAGAGATACCTACGATATCGGTTTCCTGAAATGCATCACTTCCCAATAAATGTGAAAACACTTGTCCTGTGATACACACCAACGGTGTCGAGTCTATTTGAGCATCTGCAATTCCTGTAATTAAATTGGTAGCTCCCGGACCAGAAGTTGCCATCGCCACACCTACTCTGCCTGAAATTCTAGCAAAGCCTTGAGCAGCATGCGCAGCTCCCTGTTCATGACGTGTAAGAACATGATGAATTTGGTCTTGATATTTATAAAGGGCATCATAGACCGGCATAATAGCACCACCTGGATATCCGTACAGTATATCAACACCTTCAGCTATTAAACATTTTACAACCGCCTCACTTCCACTAATACGTTCTGTAGTACCTTTTGAAGCTTGTTTTGATTCTAATGTCTCTGTTTCTTTCATAATCTCAACTATTATTTATGAGATTTCCGCTTTTGCGGAAACTAGAATGCATCAGTAACACAACCTTTTGAAGCTGAAGCTACCGATTTAGCATATTTATATAATATTCCTTTTTTATGTTTCAATTCTGGAGCCTTCCATTGGGCTTTTCTTTCTGCTAATTCTTCATCAGACAGTAAGACGTTTATAGAGTTGTCCTCTGCACTAATCCTAATTCTGTCTCCTGTTTTCACTATTCCAATTGCACCACCTGTTTGAGCTTCTGGCGTTATGTGCCCCACTACAAAACCATGTGTTCCTCCAGAAAACCGCCCATCGGTTATAAGTGCTACTGATTTTCCTAATCCAGCTCCCATAATCAAGGATGTAGGTTTAAGCATTTCGGGCATACCAGGCCCACCTTTAGGCCCAACATAACGAATAACCACAACATCGCCCTTTTCTACCTCACCTTTGGATATTCCTGTATTTGCTGCTTGCTCTCCATCATACACTACCGCTTTACCTTCAAATACCAAACCTTCTTTTCCAGATATTTTTGCAACAGCACCTTCAGACGCTAAGTTTCCATATAGAATTTGCAAATTCCCTGATGATTTTAAGGCTTTATCTGTTGGGTATATAACGTCCTGATCGTTTTCAAATTCAAGAGGTTTTACATCTTTTAAGTTCTCGGCCAATGTTTTACCAGTAACCGTTAAACAATCACCATGTAAATAACCGTTATCCAATAAATATTTCATTACTGCTGGTGTCCCTCCAATACCATGAACGTCTTCCATTAAATATTTTCCAGACGGTTTTAAGTCGGCTATTAATGGTGTTCTATCACTTACACGTTGAAAATCTTCTAGTGTAAATTCAATATCAGCCGCATGTGCAATGGCTAAAAAGTGTAATACCGCATTGGTAGAGCCTCCTAAGGCATTTACCAAAGCAATAGCATTTTCAATGGACTTTTTAGAAATAATATCCAACGGTTTTAAATCCAGTTCCAAAAGATTTTTTATAGCTATTGCCGTTCTTTCGGCTTCCGATAATTTATTTGGGTTTTCGGCTGGAATTGAAGAGTTATAAGGTAAAGCAAATCCCATACACTCAATAGCCGAGGCCATAGTATTTGCCGTATACATTCCGCCACAAGCTCCCGCTCCCGGAATAGCTCGTTTTATAATTTCTCGGTATTCATCCTCATCAATTTCTCCTGCTACCTTTTGTCCTAAAGCTTCAAAAGCCGAAACTATATTGAGCTTTCGTCCTTTGTATTTCCCAGAAGCTATAGTGCCTCCGTACATCATAATGGAAGGTCTGTTTAATCGCAGCATTGCAATCACCGCCCCAGGCATATTTTTATCACATCCAACAACCGAAACTAAGGCATCATAACTTTGAGCATTCATCACAGTCTCTATAGAATCTGCAATAATATCTCTAGACGCTAATGAATAGTTCATACCAGAAGTCCCCATAGATATACCATCACTAACTCCAATGGTATTAAATCCTAAACCTACCATATTAGCGATCTTGCACTCAATTTTCACCTCAGCAGCCAATCCATTCAAGTGCATATTACATGGGTTACCATCGTAACCTGTACTTGCAATGCCCACTTGAGGTTTTTGCATATCTTCATCGGTCAGTCCAACCGCATATAACATAGCCTGTGAGGCAGGTTGGGATTCATCCTGAGTTAACCTTCTACTATATTTATTAAGTTCCTTCATTTTTATTGTAGATAATTTTATGTTTTATCCTATTTGTTTTAATATTATTTAACGTTTTAAGCTTTTTAACAGAAACTTCCTAATGCTACAAATAAGCTTCGAAATTAATTTATTAGGTTTTTAATTGCCCTATTTATTGTTTTTTAAGGTTAAACCCAGCAACACAACAAACACCGCAACTATTTGAAAAACAATAAATTAACATCGTTTTTTTATGATGTTCAAAAATGAAAAAATATTCAATAAAAAAAGCCTTCCGTTTACGGGAAGGCTTTTAAATATATTTTAAGTTTATATACCATCCCATTATCCTCATGAAATAATCACGATGACGATAATAGAAATGATATTTAAAAATTGTCTTTTCATTTATGAGGGAACAAATATTTACAAATAAATTTTAATAAACAATTAATTTCCGAAAAAAATAAAAATCAATTCACTTTTACTTTTATTTTTTTACTTTTGCCCTCACAAATAATAGAGGAAAGATTTGACTGATTGCAACCTCTTTATACCGAACGTGTGTCGGTATAAAATAAAAATGCTAAAGGCAGTGTAAACTTCCTGAGACGTTATCGTCAAATCTTAGATTAAATTAATAGATATATGGCTTATTTATTTACTTCGGAAAGTGTTTCCGAAGGACATCCAGATAAGGTGGCAGATCAAATTAGCGATGCGTTAATAGACAACTTTTTGGCCTTTGATAGAGACTCTAAAGTTGCTTGTGAGACCTTGGTTACAACTGGACAGGTAGTTCTTGCGGGCGAGGTTAAATCGCATACTTATTTGGATGTACAAAAAATTGCGCGTGACACCATAAACAAAATTGGGTACACAAAAGGCGAATATATGTTTGATGGTAATTCTTGTGGTGTATTTTCTGCCATCCATGAACAATCTGATGATATTAATCGTGGTGTTGACAGAGCTAGCAAAGAACAACAAGGTGCTGGCGACCAAGGGATGATGTTTGGTTATGCTACGCGCGAAACCGAAAATTACATGCCTTTGGCATTAGACCTATCTCACAGGATACTAAAAGAACTTGCAACCCTGCGTAAAGAGAACAAAGAAATCACCTATTTAAGGCCCGATTCTAAAAGTCAAGTTACTATAGAGTATAGCGACAATAATATTCCTCAGCGTATAGATGCTATTGTTGTTTCCACCCAACACGATGAATTTGGGGATGATGAAAGCATGCTAGCTAAAATAAAGGATGATGTTATTAATATTGTTATCCCTCGGGTTATTGCCAAGCTGCCTGAACCAACGCAAACCTTGTTTAACAGTGATATCACTTACCATATTAACCCTACTGGGAAGTTTGTAATTGGTGGACCACATGGTGATACGGGTTTGACCGGACGTAAAATTATAGTTGATACGTATGGTGGTAAAGGCGCTCATGGTGGCGGTGCATTTTCTGGAAAAGACCCTAGTAAAGTAGACAGAAGTGCCGCTTATGCTACGAGACACATTGCCAAAAATTTAGTTGCTGCAGGTGTGGCCGACGAAGTTTTGGTACAAGTAAGCTATGCTATTGGTGTAGTAGAGCCTATGGGAATTTTTATAGACACTTATGGCACTTGTCCTTTTAACATGACCGATGGTGAAATTGCAAAAAAAGTAGAGCAACTATTCGACATGAGACCGGCCGCCATAGAAGAACGACTAAAGTTACGCTCACCTATGTATAGCGAAACAGCTGCATATGGACACATGGGACGTAAAAATGAAATTGTTACCAAAACATTTTCGCAGCCAAACGGAGAATCTGTGACTTTAGATGTAGAATTGTTTACTTGGGAAAAATTGGATTATGTAGACAAAGTAAAAGAAGCCTTTGGTTTATAAACCAATGAGATTATAAGAGTAAAAAAGACTGCTAATTGGCGGTCTTTTTTTTAACGCTCTTTTCTCGGAAACGAAATCAAAAAAATATGATTTGAACCTGATCATGTAATATTTTAAAAAATATAAGGTGTCAATTATAGCTCCTAAGAAGTAAGGATATTATCTTGCAAAAAACAAAAAAGGTTACCCATTTATACGGACAACCTTAGATTTTGTGGGCGCGAAGGGATTCGAACCCCTGACCCTCCCGATGTAAATCGGGATGCTCTGAACCTTAGTTCTGTCCCTGCTCTATTAAATCCTCAATCTTCTTTCTGCTTTTCCATTTCTTTATTTGACGCTCCCGTGCCAGAGCATCTAGTTTGGCAACATATGCTTCTTTATAAACCAAACGCCAATCCTTTGCCCTGGCGGTAAATCCCTTGTGATTCTGTAAATGCCTTTCCAGTCTTCCCTGAATGTCCTTACTGGAACCTATGTAGTACTTGTTCAGTAATTCAGAATACAATATATAAACGTAATATACCATAAAACAAAAAAGGTTACCCATTTATACGGACAACCTTAGATTTTGTGGGCGCGAAGGGATTCGAACCCCTGACCCCTTGGGTGTAAACCAAGTGCTCTGAACCAACTGAGCTACGCGCCCTGAATTTAGGACTGCAAAGATAAATTAGTTTTTTAATTGGCAAAACTTTTTTATCCAAATAGCAGGGCAATTTCATTTAAAAAATTAGGGAATTGATTTAGATAATAATTATCTTTCCCAAGTCTAAGTTTTC
>NZ_BAABCY010000034.1:0-43817 GCF_039539345.1 Snuella lapsa
TTAATATACTGAATATCAATATAATAAACTAAAATAAAAACACTTTTTTCTTATCCGAGATTCACGTTAATTACTTTTATCAAGTTAAACGAAAAAACATCAATTGCAAAATCTTTTGATTATAACAATTGATGTTCTTTATGTGAATTGATTAATAGCACTTTAATTTACAATTATTTATGCTTGATTTATCAATTTTTCGATGAAATGCCATTATAAAAGATTAAACGTAGTACGTTTTTTTTAAACAAATTTATCGAAAATCTCTTCAATAAAGTCTTACGCTACTTAGGCTAAATGCTAGTTATTAAATACGATATGGGAAAACTCGTTTTGCAACTGTTTTTTTTTAACCTCAAGATTTTTAAGAAATTTTTGATGCGCTTCAGAGTTATGGTTAAAGGGCTTATGTAACAGCCCTTTTTGTACGGCTTCCACCTTGTCCATCGTCTTAGTAGCTTCATCGACAACCCAAGTAGCTTTAAACTTCTCCCAAACGTAATCAATAGCTACTGTGTTAGGATGCAACATATCTTCTTTATAAAACCGATAATCCCTAAGTTCGTCCATAATGATTTCATAGGACGGAAAGTAAAACGATTTGCTTTTGGAAATAGGTTCCTGACTATTTAAAAATTGATGTATTGCAGTTATCAAATGTGCTTTGCTTTGCATATTTTCAATAAAACCATCTTTTATATGCCTAACTGGAGATACCGTAAATACAACCGTTGTATTCTGGTTTATTGAGTGTATGGCAGACATCATACTTTTTAATGACTTTATAAGCGAGGTAACCGACATTAACTCTTTCTTAAACTGTTTCTGGGGTACTTTGTGGCAATTAGCCACTATAGCATCGCTTGCAATAAAACGATACACCCAAGCCGTTCCCAAAGTAATTACTATGTGCGTTGCATCACAAAGTCGTTCAAATGTTATTTTAAGATTTGTGTTTAACTCATGTAACAATAAATCCTTAGAGGCATGACTCAATTTAGAATGCGCATCAAAACAGTGCCATTGCTCGTTATGTAAAAACACATCGTCTTTGGTATATTCCCTTTTATTAACAGCGTCTCTAAGTAAATTTTCGATTGCTTTTGGATGAAATAAAATACCAAATGGGTTTTGGGTACTCTTAAATTTAAAGTAATCTAATTTCCCTCCAATATTTTCAACAAAACACGACCCCAAGAGAAGTACACTAGATGTATAGTCTATTAGATTATTTGACTGTTTTTCTAAAGGTATTTGTGTTTGCAGCTTCATATGCTCGCCAAGGTGCTAAGGTCTCAAAATATTTTTAACGAAAAAACCATAAACCGTTTACTTACTATTCTAGTGCTTCCAGATTTAATCAACGGGCTATTAAAATTAATCAGCAAACCTAACTTTAAATTAGTTAATTTCAAATAAGTTAATAATTGTTTGGGATGAACTGGGTGAATCTCCATTACAGATTTTATTTCAACTATTACTTTATTCTCTACTATTACTGTTCTAAAACTGAGATCCAACTTACGTTCCTTTCAAACAACAGGCTGCCACTTTTGTCTTTCAAACTTCAGAATGTAATATCTTCATAATCCGACTCTAAAAACCCTACTCTAAATTATTAAGAGCACCAAGCTTAGTCTTTTATACCCATAGCCTTTGCGATTTTTTGCCTCCACAAGTTCAATTGTTTCATAATTGAATTGACCCTGCTAAGACGGCTTTATACTCTAGCGAGTCAATTATGTCAAGAATTCCTTAGCTGCCTCCAAAGCCTGTTCAATGCCATCAGGGTTTTTACCTCCTGCTGTAGCAAAGAAAGGCTGTCCGCCACCACCACCTTGAATAAACTTACCTAACTCACGAACTACTTGACCTGCATTAAGCCCGTTGCTAGCCACCAATGCCTTCGAAATATAGCAAGACAATAACGCCTTGCCGTTTTTAACAGTCGCCAACAACAAGAATAAATTATCAAATTCATTGCCCAACTCAAAGGCCAAATCCTTAATCCCTGAGGCATCTAAATCCAATTGCTTAGCCAAAAACTGCACTCCATTTATTGTTGTAAGTTCATTTTTAAGCGTTCCTTTCATATCCTTTGCCTTATCTTTCAATAAGGCTTCGATTTGCTTTTTTAAATCGGCATTTTCGCTTTGTAAACCCTGAAGTGCCTTAACAGGTTCTTTTGCATTATTCAAAAGCATCTTCATTTCAGAATAGGCCTTATTATTTTCTAAATAAAAATCTTTAACGGCTCTATTGGTTATTGCTTCAATACGACGAATACCTGCTGCAATAGCACTTTCTGAAACAATTTTGAAATGCCAAATATCGGCAGTATTCTTGACGTGTATTCCACCACACAATTCAATGGATTGTCCAAAACGAATGGTTCGCACCGCATCTCCATATTTTTCACCAAACAAAGCCATTGCACCTTCTTCTAGGGCCTTATCCATAGGGATGTTTCTATGTTCAATTAAAGGTAATTTGCCTTCTATTCGGGCATTCACAAAATCTTCAACCTCTGTTAATTGTTCTGGCGTCACTTTAGAAAAATGTGAAAAATCAAAACGTAGCCCTTCTGGTTTTACCAAAGACCCTTTTTGTTCCACATGATCCCCCAAAATGGTTCGCAATGCTTGATGCAATAGGTGCGTTGCTGTATGATTACTGGCAGACAACTCTCTAAGATCGTTACTTACAACGGCTTTAAACGTTTCATCAATACGATTTGGCAATTCTTTAGTAAAATGAATAATTACATTATTCTCTTTCTTCGTATCTATAATATAAATAACTTCACCATGTGTACTCTCTAAATACCCCTTATCACCTACTTGTCCACCTCCTTCAGGGTAGAAAGGTGTTAAATTGAAGACCAGCTGATACATGTCTCCTTCTTTTTTGGAAGTCACTTTTCTATATCTTGTAATTTTTACATTGGTTTCAAGATAATCGTATCCTACAAATTCCTGTACTGCATCATCAATTAAAACTGTCCAATCACCTGTACTTACTTCACTGGCAATACGCGAACGTTTTTTTTGTTTTTGAAGTTCTTGATTAAAGCCTTCTTCATCTAGTTTCAAATCTTTTTCAGAAAGAATAAGCGCTGTAAGGTCAATAGGAAATCCATATGTATCATATAGTTCGAAAGCCTTTTCTCCCGAAACCGTATCGCCCTTTGTTTCTTCTACAATTCTGTTTAAAAGCACCAAACCTTGATCCAATGTTCTTAAGAAGGACTGTTCTTCCTCTTTAATAACGTTTTCTATAAGCTGCTTTTGTATTTTCAATTCGGGAAAAGCTGCCCCCATTTTATTACTCAACACCTCAACTAATCTATAGATAAAGGGTTCTTTTTTATTCAAAAAGGTAAAACCATAGCGCACAGCACGTCTTAAAATCCTACGAATCACATAGCCTGCCCCATTATTACTTGGCAACTGCCCGTCTGCTATAGAAAATGCTACAGCGCGAACGTGATCGGCAATTACGCGTATGGCAACATCTACTTTATAGTCCTTAGCATATTGGGTATTGGTAATCGTTTCGATTTCTCTAATTATGGGTGTAAACACATCGGTATCGTAATTGGACTGTACGCCTTGCAACACCATACACAAACGTTCGAATCCCATTCCTGTATCGATATGTTTTTCTGGAAGATTTTCTAAACTGCCATTAGCTTTACGGTTATATTGCATAAAAACCAAATTCCATATTTCCACTACCTGTGGGTGGTCTTTATTTATCAAATCTTTACCTGGGACCTTAGCCTTTTCCTCAGCAGAACGGATATCAACATGAATTTCACTGCAAGGCCCACATGGCCCTTGATCCCCCATTTCCCAAAAATTATCTTTCTTGTTACCGTTTAAAATCCGTTCTTCAGAAATGTGTTCTTTCCAATAGTCGTATGCTTCGGTGTCTTTAGAAAGTCCATCCTCAGCACTTCCTTCAAAAACTGTTACGTACAATATATCTTTATCGATGCCATATACTTCGGTTAACAGCTCCCATGCCCATGCTATTGCTTCTTTTTTAAAGTAATCACCAAAACTCCAGTTTCCAAGCATCTCAAATAGTGTATGGTGGTAGGTATCGTAACCCACTTCTTCCAAGTCGTTATGCTTTCCAGAAACGCGTAAGCACTTTTGAGAATCTGTAATACGCTTACTCTTCGGCTCTGCATTCCCTAAAAAGTACTCTTTAAAAGGAGCCATCCCTGCATTTATAAACATTAATGTTGGATCGTCTTTAAGCACCATTGGTGCCGACGGAACTATACTATGACTTTTACTTTCAAAAAAACTTAAAAACTTCGATCGTATATCTTGTGACTTCATGTATCTATTTTGAAACTCTTGTTTCTGTTAAATTACTATTAAAGCGAAACATTTTTTATCTTTACCGTGCAAATTTATTTTAAATTTCGGACTGAGTAAACCAACTTAGAGAATATTATCGAATCTTACTGTAATAATATTTTATAGTTTTGTTCGTTAGATTAAAAATTAAAACATAACAAGGCTTATAACTTCTTGCAAAAATAGCATAAATTAAGGAATGAGTAAGGTTAAATATTATTACGATTCTGAATCGCTTTCTTACCGAAAAATAGAACGTAAAAAGCGCACAACACTTAAGTATGCGACAGTATTTATACTGGCCTCAGCATTGTTTGGTTTTTTGTCGGTTTTTATAGCCAGTCAATACATTGAATCCCCAAAGGAAAAAGCCTTAAAAAGAGAGTTGCAAAACATGCAATTACAATTTGAACTGCTTAACAAGAAAATGGGACAAGCTGAAGCTGTACTTGCCAATATTGCAGATAGGGACAATAACATATATCGTGTTTATTTTGAGGCCAACCCCATACCTGAGGAACAACGAAAGGTAGGCTTTGGTGGTATTAACAGGTATAAAGATTTGGAAGGTTTTGATAATTCCAAACTCATTGTTGAGAGTAACAAACGCATAGACATCTTGCAAAAACAAATTGTAATACAGTCAAAATCCCTAGATGAGATAGCTAAACTAGCTGAAGAAAAAGAAAAACTCTTGGCTGCCATTCCGGCTATTCAGCCAGTAAGTAATGAGGATCTTACTAGGATGGCCTCTGGCTACGGTATGCGCTCTGATCCCTTCACCAAAGTAAGGAAAATGCACTGGGGCATGGATTTCACAGCTCCCAGAGGCACCCCTATATACGCAACTGGCGACGGCATTGTTAAACGTGCTGATGCTGGTGCTACCGGATACGGGAAACACATAAGAATTGACCACGGTTACGGATACGTAAGTTTATATGCCCATTTGTACAAATACAATGTTAGAAGAAACCAAAAAGTAAAACGTGGTGACCTTATAGGCTTTGTAGGTAGTACTGGACGTTCGCAAGCCCCGCACCTCCATTATGAAATTTTTAAAGATGGTGCGCGCATTAACCCTATTAACTTCTACTATGGAAGTTTAACAGCGGAAGAGTTTAATAAGTTGTTAGAACACGCTTCTTTAGAAAATCAATCTTTAGATTAATAAAATGCATATAGAACTTCCAGAAAAACGCTATTATGGTATTGGTGAAGTGGCTCAAGCTTTTGGTGTTAATGCATCCTTAATTCGTTTTTGGGAAAAAGAATTCGACATCCTTAAACCTAAAAAAAATGCAAAAGGTAATAGAAAGTTTACTCCCGAGGACATCAAAAATCTCAAATTGATTTTTCATCTTGTTAAGGAACGTGGCTTTACGTTGGAAGGAGCTAAAATCCATTTAAAAGAAGAAAAACAGAAAACGCTTAATAATTTTGAGATAATAAACAAACTGGAAAACATAAAGAACCAACTCTTAAAGATAAAGGAGCACCTTTAAAATTAAGGTTATTATAAAAACAATTCTAATTATTGTCGTAAGCCCAGATGATTGAATTTAAATTTGCTTTCATCTAGCTCGACTTATATCAGGGATGCAGAGCAACTAACAAAATTACTTCTTACGCATGTACACACTTATGGGTACACCTTTAAAATCGAAATGCTCTCGTAATTTATTTTCCAAAAAGCGCTTATAGGGATCTTTAACATACTGCGGAAGGTTACAGAAAAAAGCAAACTGAGGCTGTGGTGTTGGTAACTGCATGATGTATTTTATCTTTACATATTTAGCCTTGTAAGCTGGTGGCGGGTAACTTTCAATAACAGGCAGTAAAACCTCATTTAGCTTGCTCGTCTTTATCTTTTTGGATCGGTTTTTATAGACTTCCACAGCTGTTTCTATCGCTTTGTATATGCGTTGCTTAGACAAAGCCGATATAAATATAATCGGCACATCTGTAAATGGTTCAATTTGCTTCCTGATAGCCTTTTCATATTCTTTTGTCGATTTATGGTCTTTTTCTACCAGATCCCATTTATTAACCAAAATCACAACGCCTTTGCGATTACGTTCGGCCAACCAGAAAATATTTTGTACCTGTCCGTCAAAACCACGCGTAGCATCCAGTACTAACAAACATACATCGGCATGCTCTATGGCACGAACGCTTCTCATTACCGAATAAAATTCCAAATCTTCCTTTACCTTAGATTTACGTCTTATTCCAGCCGTATCAACCAGATTAAACTCAAATCCAAAGCGATTGTATTTGGTATCTATAGCATCGCGGGTTGTTCCTGCAATGTCCGTAACAATATATCGGTCTTCACCTATCAAGGCATTAATAAAAGATGATTTTCCTGCATTGGGTCTTCCTACAACAGCAAAACGTGGTAAATCCTCCTCTTCTTTCTCTTCTTTTTCCGGCAAGGCAGCTACCAAGGCATCCAGCAATTCTCCAGTACCACTACCATTAATACCAGCTATGGTATAATATTCCCCCAATCCTAAAGAATAGAATTCAACAGCATCTTCAGCCCTTTGTCCATTATCTACTTTATTTACAGCTAAAAACACAGGTTTGTTTACTTTACGAAGTAATTTAGCAACATCCTCGTCCATTCCCGTAACACCAGTTTCTACATCAACCATAAAGATAATAGCATCGGCTTCTTCAATCGCCAATTCTACTTGCTTGTCGATCTCTGCTTCAAACACATCATCACTTCCCAGAACATATCCTCCAGTATCTATAAGAGAGAACTCTTTACCGTTCCAATCACTTTTTCCATAATGGCGATCTCTTGTTACACCACTAACGGCATCAACAATGGCTTCCCTTCGTTGAATTAAACGATTAAAGAATGTCGACTTCCCTACATTTGGACGGCCTACTATGGCTACTATATTACTCATAATCTTGACTTGTAACGGCTTAATGCCGATTGTATTTCTTTTATCTACACGAAATATTCTGCAAAAATAGGAAATATAACCAATGCCGAGCTTTTTTTCGGCAAAGATTAAAAGTATTTATATTTCAAATAAAAATAGTACTTTACTGTACTTAAAACATTTACTAAATGCCAGCAACCCAAGACATCATTTTGCGTCCTCGGTTTAAATTTGAATTACCACAAAATAACCAAACCATTCTGGAAGCCTTTCAAAAAACAAAAACAACGCAATCGGACTTTATAATAACACGTATAGACGATCATGTGTTTATTAAATTCCCTAAGCACAAGCAACATTTTTGGTCGCCACAATTACATTTAGAAATCAATGAAGTAGATGATTACAACTGTATAGTTTATGGCTTATTTGGTCCCAACCCAACTGTATGGACACTATTCATGTTTATCCACTTTTTAGTAGCTGGCTTATTTATAGCTTTTGGTATTTGGGCTTATACTAATTGGACATTACAATCATCGTACGCAATACAAGTTGGCATGATGTTATTAATGGTGATTATTTGGATTGTTTTATACTTAGGAGGACAAATTGGAAAATCTTCTGGCAAACAAGAAATGGTTTCCTTACGGAATTTTATGAACGGGATTTTAAATGATATTAGCCAAACTTAAGATCAACAAAAAAGCCCTGATCGAATTCCCTGTCAACCAAAGCTTTTTAAACTAACTCAAATAATTCTAACTAACATTGGCAAATGTCCTTCTTTTGCTTTACGTTAACGTTATGGAATTAAAAAGTTAGTATTATATTATTTATTGTTATAACCAAAACGCCTTAGTTGATTTTGGTTACTTCGCCAGTTTTTATTCACTTTTACATAGAGTTCTAAATGAAGTTGTTTCCCAAAGAATTTTTCCAGATCCTTTCTAGCTTCTATACCCACACGTTTTAAAGCACTTCCTTTATGCCCTATTATTATACCTTTTTGAGTTTCACGTTCTACCATAATCACAGATCGCACCCTAATAATACTCTCTTCTTCTAAAAACTCTTCTGTTAGTATCTCTACTGCATAAGGTATCTCTTTCTTATAGTGCAATAGTATTTTTTCGCGTATGGTTTCATTTATAAAGAAGCGTTCTGGCTTATCGGTTAATTGGTCTTTTGGATAAAAGGCTGGGGATTCTGGCAACAAGTCTACAATACGATCGAAAACTTCCTTTACCTGGAAGCCCTCTAATGCAGATATCGGAATAATCTCGGCATTAGGCACTTTTTGCAACCAAAGCTGTACCTGAGTCTCTAACTGTTCTTGATCGGACTTATCTATCTTATTTAAAAGCAGGAGTACTGGGATCTTAGAATTAACTATCTTATTGAAAAAAGCTTCATCTTTTAATTCCTGTTCGCCAATCTCAACCATATACAACAAGATATCGGCATCTTCAAAAGCCGATTTTACGAAATCCATCATCGATTCCTGCAACTCATAAGCTGGTTTGATAATCCCAGGCGTATCACTAAATACCACTTGAAAATCGTCACCGTTTACGATACCTAAAATACGATGCCGCGTGGTTTGCGCCTTCGATGTAATAATAGACAACCGCTCGCCTACAAATGCATTCATTAATGTAGATTTGCCCACATTTGGATTTCCTATAATATTTACAAAACCTGCTTTGTGCCCCATATATTTTCTTATTAAAAACGCTGCAAATTTACAACCTTGAATTGTTTATCCTACTATATATTAAGATTATAAACAAAAAAAACAGGAAGCTGAGCTTCCTGTTTTTAACACTTAAAATATCATAAATCAATTTTACTTGACAATCTCCAATAATTCAACTTCAAATATTAATGTTGAAAACGGCTTGATCTTAGCTCCTCTTTGTTGGTATCCATAAGCTAATTCCTGAGGAACAAAAAACTTATATTTAGATCCTACAGACATTAACTGTAACCCTTCGGTCCATCCTTTTATAACTTGTCCTACTCCAAATTGAGAAGGCTCTCCTCTATCTACAGAACTATCAAATACAGTACCGTCTATTAATGTACCGTGATAGTGCACTTTTACTTTAGAAGCCGCTTCTGGTTTTTCACCGTCACCTTCTTTTAAAACAATGTATTGTAAACCACTAGCCGTTGTTACAACACCATCCTTAGTCATGTTTTCCTCTAAGAACTTTTCACCTTCTGCTTTTTCATTAGCATAGGTCTCTTCTGCCTTCTTCTTAGCCTCTTCTTCCATTTTATCACGTTGCTCCTGTTGCTTTTTCATCATATAGGTTCTTATAATCCCTTGTGCCGCTTCTTTGTCAATTAGCACTTCAGAAGAATCTACTGCAGACATAAAGCCTTGAAGAAATAGGTCGTTATCAAACTCGGAAAAGTTAGCTCCAATATTACGAGCTACATCCATCCCTATGGCATAGCTTACAGAATCAACTTCCGTATTCAGCGATTTTTTCGTAAATCCACCTTTATTACATGAGCTAGCCAGTGCAGCCACTAATGCGATACTTAAAAACTTAGTTATTTTCATGTTGAATTTTGTTTGGTTTAAATTTCAGTTGCCAAAAGTAGCGATTTTTACTTCACTATAAAAGGACAGATGCGTTATTATAAGCTAACGCTTCCTTTATAACATTATTTTTATTAATAAACTTGTAATTTACAAGATTTCATCAAAAAAAAATCCTAACCAAAAACGATTAGGATTTACAATTAAGTTGGCCCACTAGGGCTCGAACCTAGACTCTTCTGGACCAAAACCAGACGTGTTGCCAGTTACACCATGGGCCAATAACCAATTGAGGCTGCAAATTTAAAACAAAGTTTTATTTCTACAAGAATTTTTTAAAAAATTATTTTGAAAACTTAAGGTTTACTTAAAAACATTTTGGATAACATATTTATTATTAAATTCGCCAAAGCAATAAACATAGATTTATTATGACACAGTTTAACTTTAAAAAATGGAATACCATCTTAGGATGGTTCTCTTTTTTAATAGCACTCATAACATATAGCTTAACCGTTGAGCCCACAGTAAGCTTCTGGGATGCTGGAGAATATATTTTAACTTCGTCAAAATTACAGGTAGGCCACCCTCCTGGTGCGCCTTTGTTTCAAATGCTAGGGGCTTTCTTTTCTATGTTTGCTTTCAAAGCTACGCAGATTGGTTTTATGCTAAACATGATGAGTGCAGTATCCAGTGCATTCACTATTTTATTTATGTTTTGGACCATTACCCTGCTTTTAAAAAAGTTGGTCGCTTCAAAAAATGATATCAATCCATCACAAGCTATGGCCATTTTAGGCAGTGGTCTTGTTGGTAGCTTGGCCTTTACATTTACAGATTCATTTTGGTTTAATGCTGTTGAAACTGAAGTATATGCCATGGCCACTCTTATTATGTCCGTATTATTTTGGTTGGGCTTACGATGGGAACAGGACATGAACACACCACGAGGCAACCGTTGGCTCATTTTAATTGCTTTTATAATTGGCCTTTCTTTTGGAGTCCACTTTATGGGGCTCCTCACTATTCCTGCTCTTGGCCTTATTTATTACTTTAAGAACTACAAAACCATTACCGTTAAGAACTTTATTATAGCCAATGGCATTTCTATAGGTGTTCTGTTATTTGTTTTTAAACTTTTAGCTCCTAACATCCTTAAGTTTTTTAGTGCTTTTGAAATATTTTTTGTGAATACTGTGGGACTCCCTTTCAACTCAGGATCCATAATTGCGGGTATCGTACTGGTAGCTGCAATACATTATGCCCTTAGATATACAAGAAAGAAACAGTATGTCCACATCAATACAGGAATCCTCTGTATTACGTTTATTATTATAGGTTTCTCGACATGGCTCATGTTACCCATTCGTGCGAATGCCAATGTTGTGATTAATGAAAATAACCCATCCAGTGCAAGAGAGCTATTAGCATATTACAATTTAGAACAATACCCCGAAACCCATTTATTTTACGGGCCTTTATTTACCGATCAATACGCCTATTTGGATGAGAACAATCCTTACAGTGACGACAAACCCAAATATGAGAAGGATGAAGAAAAAGGAGAATACGTTATTGTAAACGATTACAAAAACGCCAAACAAAACTACAATTCCAAACACGCCTCCATATTACCTAGAATGTGGAGTCCCGAACACGCCGAGAACTATATGATGTTTACCGGATTTTTAAACTTTAAGTTAAAACCAGAGCATCAAATGGACAACAATTACCGTTCTGCCATAGCCAATTTTAAAAATGAAATTGCTCAAGGTAATATTGATTATGAAGATTTCAATAACTTTTTAAAACAGTTTAAAAGCATATTAGATATTGAAAAACCATCTTTAGGCAGTAACATAGCCTACATGTTGGAATACCAGTTAGGTTACATGTACTGGCGTTACTTTATGTGGAATTTTACGGGAAGACAAGATGATATCCAAGGACGTTATGACAATCACGGTAACTGGATTAGTGGCATTAAACCAATTGACGAATGGCACTTAGGGTATCCTCAGGAGAATTTACCTAGTGATGTAAAAAATAACAAGGCCAGAAACACCTATTATTTCCTACCTCTTATTTTAGGACTTCTTGGCTTTTTCTTTTTGTTTAATACCGACAAGAAACTGTTTTGGACTATGCTGGTGTTTTTCCTGTTTACAGGTCTGGCCATTCAGTTTTACACCAATGTACGTCCTTTTGAACCAAGAGAACGCGATTATTCGGTAGTAGGCTCATTTTACGTTTTTGCACTTTGGATTGGCTTTGGCGTATATGCTATTTTTGATACACTAAAAAAGCAACTGCCACAAAAAATTGCCGCCCCAATAATTACTATTGTTTGTTTAGTTTTAGTACCTGGTATTTTAGCTGCCAACAATTGGGACGACCACGACCGATCTGATAAATACACAGCTCGATCAATGGCAAAAAAATACCTGGATTCCTGCGCCGAAAATGGCATCTTATTTACCATTGGTGACAACGATACGTTTGCCCTTTGGTATGCCCAAGAGATTGAAGGTTATCGAACCGATGTTCGCGTGGTTAATACCAGTTTATTTCAAACGGACTGGTATATAGACCAAATGAAACGTAAAGCTTATGAAAGTGACCCCATACCGTCTCAACTAAAACATGAACATTATAAATTTGGCACCAACGAATACGTAGTGAAAGACCCTGTTATTCAAGACACTTTAGAAATTAAGGAATTCTTAAGCTTTTTCATAGAAAGTAACAGCCCTAAATCCAAATACAAGTACATTTTGCAACAACAAGGTGTCGATATTTCTAATTTAAGAAGCCAAGATTTAAATGCACGTTATTTACCAACCGAGGTTTTACGCCTTCCGGTAAATAAGGAAAATGCTTTAAAATCAGGTATCGTAAAACAAAAAGATGCAGACAAGATTGTACCTTATATTGACATTAAGATAAAAGAAGGTGCTATTTATAAAAACAGATTATTAATGCTAGATGTTGTTGCCAATAACAATTGGGAACGCCCAATTTATTTCACTGGAGGAAGCTTTGGTGACGACGATTACATCTGGATGAAAGACTATCTGCAATTGGATGGTTTGTGTTACAAATTAGTACCTATTAGAACACCTGTAGACAAAGCTAATCCGTTTGAAATGGGACGTGTTGACACTGAACTTATGTACGAGAAAGTAAAAAAATGGGATTGGGGCAACAGTGGTAGCCCAAATATTTACCACGATCCAGAAACCCGTAAAAATGCGATTACCTACAGAAGTAATTTGGCACGTTTAATAGAAAGACTTATCAACGAGGACGCATTGGAAAAGGCAGAAGAAATTGCGGATATTGCTATGACCAATATGCCTGTAGACTACTTTGGGTACTACACCCTTTTAGAGCCTTATATTACTGCTTATTACGAAGTTGGCAACAAAGAAAAAGCACAACAACTGTTTAAGGAGGTAGCAAAAAAATATCAGGAAAATCTAAGCTATTACAGTCACTTAACAATAGACAAGCAAGAACGTTTGTTTGAAGACATTTACACCGATATACAACGCTACAATAGCATTGTAGAAGTATTAGTTAAACATGATCCTGAATTTGCTGAAACTGAAGGCGACATATTTAACAACTACTTAAATTTGTTTAGTAGCTTTTATGGAGGCCAACCAAAAGAAGAAATGGCTCCCAGAACAGACTTAGACCTTCCTATTGAAGACACCAGTATCCCCACAGAAGAAAATCCAGACGACACGATACAACAACAATAATGGGCTTAATACCCGCAAAAACACCGTTAGCGATAAAAAGGATGTTCCCAAATTACACTTGGGACATCCCTAATGCTAATAAAACGATCTACCTAAGCTTTGATGACGGCCCCACTCCAGAAATTACTAATTGGACACTAAAAACCTTAAACGACTTTAATGCGAAAGCTACATTTTTTTGTATCGGTAAGAACATTGAAAAACACCCAGAAATATTTACGAATATATTAAGCAATGGACATGCTATTGGCAACCATACCTACAACCACTTGAAGGGGTGGAAAACCCCAATTAAAGATTATTTAAAGAATGTTTTTGAAACCCAAGAAATTATGGAAAAGGAAGTTCTGAATTCTAAATTCAAAATTCAGAATTTATTCAGGCCTCCTTATGGTCAACTAAAATCAAGTCAAGGAAAAAAACTTATCACTTTAGGCTACAACATCATTATGTGGGATGTATTATCGTTTGACTGGAAAAAAAGCATAACGAAGGAAGATTGCCTAAAGCATGTATTAAACAATGCCACAAATGGCAGTATTGTTGTATTCCATGATAGCGTAAAAGCTTCAAAAAACATGCAATATGCATTACCAAAAACGTTGGAATATTTCGGCGATAAAGGCTATTGTTTTCAAACGATACCTACAAAACAGATAGCTTAGGTTAAAGGTATTTTTGAATAATCCCTATAAGGGTATTGGCATCTTGTTCTCCACTTTGACGCCACTTCATCTCCCCATCTTTATAAATAATTAATGTAGGCAAACCCTTTACCCGTAAGGCTTCAGCAAGCTCTTGATTTTTATCAACATCAATCTTAATTACTTTTGCTTTATCACCAAGTGCTGCCGCTACATCTCTAAGTACTGGGTGCATGGCTGTAGACTGCTCGTTCCATTCTGTGTAAAAATCTAACAGAACAGGAACATTAACATCAATAAGTTCCCCAAATTTTGACATATTTTAAAAGTTTTAGTCAAACAAGTATTACAAACCTACAATTTTTATCCTTTAATTAAAAGTAGTTAAAAATGGTGTAGATAGGTTACTTCTTGGTAATAAAAATAAGTTTTTTTTGCAGTAAATATAATATTTCCATACAATTATACTTCTTTTACCGCTTTTTTAAGCTCTATCACAGTTATTTCAGGCCAAATGCCAACACGCCCGGGAAAGGCCAAATAACCAAATCCCCTATTAACATTTATATATTGTTCCATTTCCTTATAAACCCCAGCCCAATATTTATAGCGCCACTTAACAGGACTCCATTTAAACCATCCCGGGATTTCAATACCAAACTGCATACCATGCGTATGGCCACTTAAAGTTAAATGATAATGGTAATCGTCGTGAATTACTTCTCGTTCCCAATGAGAGGGATCGTGACTCATCAACACCTTAAAATCATCTTTATCGACATTCACCGACGCTTTTTTTAAGTCACCCGCTTTTTTAAATCCACCAGCACCCCAGTTTTCTACACCCACTAAAACAATGCGCTGGCCATTCCTTTCAATAAAGCGGCTATCATTTAGCAATAAGTCAAAACCTATTTGCTTTTGATAATTCTTTAAATCTATTAAATTTTGTGCCTTTGCTTCTTTAGACCCCCAACCAATGTAATCGCCGTAATCATGATTCCCCAACACCGAAAACAAACCATCTTTAGCCTTTAATTTGCTAAAAGTTTCTATGTAGGGTTTTAACTCATCTGCACTATTATTTACTATATCCCCAGTAAACAATATCACATCACTCTGCTGGGAATTAATCAAATCCACACCATAATTAACCTTATCAATATTATCAAAACTCCCGGAATGAATATCACTAATCTGGGTTATCTTATATCCATCAAATGCTTCAGGCAAATCTTCGAAAGACAAGGTATATTTTAAAACTTTATAGTTGTACTTTCCCCTATACATACCATAGATAATCGATGCCAATGGTATGGCTGCAATACCCAACGCTACTTTACTTAGAAACTGACGGCGTGCAGCAAAATAGTTCCCTTTAGCTGTGTCGCCTTCAGTAAAATAACGATAAATGGCCTGAGGCACCCTAAACACGTCTTCACCAAACATAACAACCAAAAGCACCATTTTAGGAATTAAAAGCGCAATAAGAAAACCAAAAGCATACCCATGTGCCTGTGTAAAACCATCGCTTCTGTTAAATCCATAATAATGAAATACAAAATTGCCTATAACCAAGACGGTAATGAGCCAATATAGTATTAACAACCAATTATTTTTAACTACCGTCTTAAATGCCTGAAAGGCATAAAGGTCTATAATTCCAAAAAGAACAAGAAAAAATATCCAACGAAGCATAGTAATTTTTCACCAAAGATACTTCATTTTAAAACAGCATAGTAAATACTCAAACAGATTTAACGCTACCTTAAGAATTGATACAATGCAATTTAGAAAACACTAACCAGAAGGATTCGTTTGCTTTAATATCTTTTGAATGGTAGCAACATCGGAATACGAACGAATAGTTTCATCAAAAAACTTATCACTGTTCATAGGAACCTCAGGTCTTTCACTAACCGTTTCTATGGTTGAGGCAGATACATGTATTTCTGAAAAATTGGCATTTTTAAACAATGCAGCGTTTTCTGGTTTAATCCCCCCTCCCGGAAGAATCCCTATACCATCTTTAGCTAAGGCATTTAACGTCTGTAGTAATTCAACACCCTTTTCGGCAGACGCTTGCTGACCGGATGTGAGCACACGATTAGCTCCCATTTCCATTAATTGTCCTAAGGCCAATTTGGCATCAGGAACCCAATCGAATGCACGGTGAAACGTAAAATTTAAGGGGCTTGAAAGCGCGATGAGTTCTCGTGTACGCGTAATGTCTATTGTTTGATCTTTATTTAAGACACCCGAAACAATTCCAGCGCAACCTAATTCTTTACACAATATGATATCTTGCTTCATTATTTCAAACTCACCCTCATTATAAGTAAAATTGCCACTTCGTGGTCTAATCAAAACAAATACAGGAATCGATAACGCTTCTGTTACTTTTTTAATCAGTCCAAAAGACGGCGTTACACCTCCAACCGCCAATTCCGAACACAGTTCAACTCGGTGCGCACCTGCTTTTTCTGCATTTACAGCCGATTCTAATGAATTTGCACAAACTTCTACAACCATAATTCTAAATAATCTAAGACAAATATATGAATACGCGTTCATATTAGTTAGCTAAAAATAAAATGAGATTGTAAAATTGTAAGTCAATTAATTTCTAAGAGGTCATAACTTTTTGTAGTTTTATAAACTTCAAAAAAAACAATACATGTCAGATCAAAAACGTCTTTTTTTAGTCGATGCTTATGCGTTAATCTTCCGTGGCTACTATGCCTTTATTAAAAATCCGAGAATCAATTCCAAAGGTGTGGACACATCTGCCATTATGGGCTTCATGAACTCGCTTTTGGATGTTATAAAACGGGAGCGCCCAGATCATTTAGCTGTTTGCTTTGACAAAGGCGGTAGTACCGATCGTGTGGACATGTATGAAGCTTACAAAGCAAACCGCGACGAAACACCGGAAGCAATAAAGGTAGCCGTACCATATATCCAAGACATCTTAAAGGCTATGCATATTCCCATTATGGTCAAAGAAGGCTATGAAGCAGACGATGTTATAGGCACACTATCTAAACAAGCCGAAAAAGAAGGCTATCAAACTTTTATGGTTACTCCAGATAAAGATTTTGCCCAATTGGTTTCGGAAAACATTTTCATGTACCGTCCAAAATCATTTGGTGGCGGTTACGAAACTTGGGGCATTCCAGAAGTACAGAAAAAATTTGAAGTCACAGACCCCCTGCAAGTTATAGACTTTTTAGGCATGATGGGTGATTCCAGTGATAATATTCCAGGACTTCCTGGTGTAGGAGAGAAAACAGCCAAAAAGTTCTTGGCGCAGTATGGCAGCATGGAAGGTTTATTTGAAAACACCCATGAATTAAAAGGCAAAATGAAAGAAAAAGTTGAAGCCAATAAAGAATTAGGCTTACTTTCAAAGAAACTGGCAACTATTATGTTGGACGTTCCCGTGACTTTTGACGCCAAAGATTTTGAGCTTGAACAACCAGACATCCCAAAGGTTACAGAAATTTTTCAAGAACTGGAATTTAGAAGACTTATCGATAATTTCACAAAGACCTTTACCGTTACGGCTTCCGAAGAGAACCAAAGCGCACCTGAAACAAAAGGAGACAACAAAGCAACACCTAAAGAACAGGTAGCAGCCGGTGCTGGACAGTTTTCGTTGTTTGGTAGTAACGACTCTCCTGAAAGCTCAACTGAAACCGTATCAGAATATACCAGAAAAACGGCCACTACTACATCTCATTTTTATCAAAGCCTTACATCGAATCTAGCTATCAAATTGTTTCTAAAAAACTTAATGAACCAAAATAGCGTCTGTTTTGATACTGAAACTACCGATATCAACCCTTTGGCTGCAAGCTTGGTAGGCATTGCTTTTTCATGGGAATCTGGTAAAGGTTTTTATTTGCCGTTTCCAGAAGATAAAGCAGCAGCACAAGAACTCATAGAACAATTACGCCCTTTCTTTGAAGCTGAACACATCGAAAAGATTGGCCAGAATTTAAAGTATGATATTAAAGTTTTAGCGAAATACAATATTACAGTAAAAGGCAAGCTATTTGATACCATGCTAGCGCATTACCTGATCAATCCTGATATGCGCCATAATATGGACGTACTGGCCGAAACATATTTAAACTACACCCCTATTTCCATTACTGAACTTATCGGCAAAAAAGGAAAAAACCAGTTATCGATGCGAGAAGTACCTGTTGAAAAACAAACGGAATACGCTGTTGAAGATGCCGATATCACATTACAACTTAAAGAGCATTTCGCTAATGAGCTAGGTCAGGCCAACACCCAAAAATTGTTTGACACCATAGAAGTTCCACTACTAAAGGTATTAGCGGCTATGGAGTTAGAGGGCATAAATCTAGACAAAGACTTTCTGGCTTCTTTAGCCGAACAATTAAATAGTGACATAAAGACTTTAGAAAGTAAAATATATGCTGAAGCTGGAGAAGAGTTCAACATTGCTTCACCAAAGCAATTAGGAGATATCTTATTTGATAAACTAAAACTGGTAGACAAGCCTAAAAAAACCAAAACAGGACAATATGCGACATCGGAAGACATCCTTTCCTATTTAGCAAAAGACCACTCCATTATTCAGTATATTTTAGATTTTAGAGGACTTTCGAAACTAAAAAGCACTTATGTTGATGCTTTACCGTTACAAGTAGACCCCACAACAGGCAGGGTTCATACAGACTATATGCAAACTGTAGCCGCTACTGGCAGATTAAGCAGCAACAACCCCAATTTACAAAACATCCCTATTCGTACAGAACGCGGTAGACAAGTACGTAAAGCATTTGTTCCCAGAAACGAAGATTACATACTACTGGCTGCCGATTACTCTCAAATAGAACTGCGCATTATTGCGGCATTAAGTGAAGAAGAAACCATGATTGAAGCCTTTAAGCATGGTGAAGACATTCATGCCTCGACCGCATCAAAGGTATTCAATGTTCCTATTAGTGATGTTACCCGTGAACAACGAAGCAATGCCAAAACGGTTAATTTTGGTATTATCTATGGTGTTTCTGCATTTGGACTGAGCAATCAAACGGATTTATCCCGCAGTGAAGCCAAGGCACTTATTGACACCTACTATGAAACCTATCCAAAATTAAAAGCCTACATAAGCAAACAAGTCGATTTTGCTCGCGATCATGGTTATGTACAAACCGTTTTAGGCAGACGTCGTTATTTAAAAGACATCAATTCCCGTAATGCTGTAGTACGAGGAGCCGCAGAACGTAACGCAGTGAATGCTCCCATTCAAGGAAGTGCTGCCGACATCATTAAAATAGCCATGATAAACATTTACAAAAAATTAGAAGATGGCGATTTTAAAACCAAAATGCTGTTACAGGTACATGACGAATTGGTATTTGATGTTTACAAACCAGAACTCGACCGTATTAAAACTTTAGTGAAAACTGAAATGGAAAATGCCTATCAATTAGAAGTCCCTCTAGATGTAGATCTAGGCACCGGTAACAACTGGCTAGAGGCGCATTAAAGTTTTGCTGCCATTTTATTCAAAATGTCTTTAACTCGAATTTTTAAGCTTTCAGGTTCAATAATTTCGGCATAATCGCCAAACATAAGATACCATCTTGGGAAACCGTTTTCCAAATCGGAAGTTTCAAAGGTCATCTCTACTTGATGGCCTTTAACTGTTTCTGAAACAAAACCGTAATATTTCCTATTACCATTTATATAGCGTGCTATATTTTTATCGACCAAGATCTTAACCTTTGTTTTTTGAACGGTTTCATCCTTTTGCCTATACTCATCTATTGTACCGTGTTTTTTAGTAAAAATGTGCTGCGTCCTTTTAATCATTAACATTCTATCGGTTCTAAATTGCCTGTAATCATTTCTTAAATGGCAATAGCCCAACACGTACCAAAAGCTATTTTCATGGAATAAACCAACCGGCTCTATACACCGCTCGGATGGCAATTCACTATTTAAGGCATGGTATTTTAAAAACACTTGCTTTTTTTCAGCTACACTTTCAAAGAGTATTTCCAGTGCATTTGGTAATTTCTTGTTAAACAACTCACGGGAAGGGTCTACAACTATTTGCGATTCTAAAGCAGAAATCCAGTCTTTTTCTGCCCCCCTTAACACAGATTTCACTTTATACATTGCAGATTCATGGTAACTACCAAGTGATTTATCTACAAATTTTTGCATAAACTTTTCGGCCGCAACAAAACTTCCTGCTTCTTCCCGTGTAAACATAACAGGAGGCAATCGGTATCCCTCCATAATAGAATACCCAACCCCAGCTTCACTAATAATTGGAACCCCGGAAGCCTCCAAGGTTCTAATATCTCTATAAATAGTTCGCAAACTTACTTGAAACCGATCTGCCAACTCTTGTGCTTTCACAATGCGTTTGGCTTGTAGTTGCACAAGAATTGCTACAATACGGTCAAAACGCTTCACTGTATCTAAACTCATAATAGCATTGTATATCTCCCAAAGATAGGTCTTCAAATTAATGCATAGGTCGAAATTAAACTTCAATTTACCCATAATAATTCAACTTGACTACAATACAAAATAAGGTATTGCGAGTGACAACCCTTTGTCAACAGAGTGTCAATCTTTAAAAGAAGATAATTAAAAACAACCTATATCATATTTTAAAACGCTTATTTGCAGACACTTATAATAAAAAATGAAAATTATTTTTTTCTACTGACAAAGGGCTGTCATACACCAATTTTAATTTTGTTCAAGATCTTAAAATCATTAAAAAATTAGAGTATGGAAACCACATTGAACAAAAGCAAAAAAGCAGACCTGGTGATATCACCTACCCAACTAATCAATCATTGGCAAGGACATAGAAGTCTTACGCGACGCGTTATTGAAGCATTTCCTGAGGATGCATTTTTTAATCACACTATTGGTGGCATGCGCCCCTTTTCGGAAATGGTCATGGAACTTTTAGGTATTGCGAGTCCCGGTATTCAAGAAATTGCCACAGGAAAAACATCTCCACTTAACGAGCACTTTGAACACGGCAACAAAAAAGAGCAATTACTTGAACTCTGGGATAAATCCACAGACGAAATCAATAGGTATTGGGCTCAAATAAAGCCAGACCAATTCCAGAATACTATCAAACTATTTGGACAGTACGAAGGCACAGTGCAATCATCTATTTTTTACTTTATAGATAACGAAATACACCACCGCGGACAAGGTTATGTGTATTTGCGGTCTTTGGGTATTGAGCCACCAGCTTTCTACGAACGCTAATCAATCTTAAAAACGAACAGCCAATGAAAACCGTTTTAGTATTTAAAACTTCTATTTCGAGACCAAGACATGTAAAACTACTACAGCCACATTTAGATGCATTGGTCGCAAGGCAGGGTCGTTGGAATTTTGACTTGGAGGATTGTGATAATATTCTCCGAGTCGAATCCAAAATACTCAAAGCACAAACGGTATGTAATGCCCTAAAGCGCTATGGATTTTATTGTGAAGAATTGCATTAAAGCATTTAATTTGGCTATGAATTAAAATTAAGGACAACCTTTTGACACAACCTGTAAGGTAGTTGAAATACTCAAGACAAACTCCAACAAATCTCACCTTAAACAAATAATTTTTCAATCGTTTACACTAACACAACATAGATGGTCAATTCTTAAAACCAGTAAGGATACTCATATAGTAACGACTCCTTATATATCCACAAGAAACTTGCTATGTGTTTTAAAGAATTGCTTTCGATTGTTTGTATGCTCCCTATTTTACATATTAATGCCCAAACATGTTGCTCGGGCGGTATACCGCTTTCAAATAATATTGGCCTTCCCATATTAGAAAAAGGAAGCTTACAAATAGGCATCCACTACGACTATAATAATTTAAATACCCTAAACAATGGCAACGAAAAACTAGATGATAATGCTAGATTAAGAGTTACCCATTCTATTTTAATAAATACCAACTATGCACTTACCAACAATTTTTCTATTGAGGGCTTATTTTCTTGGGTCAACCAACGACTTACAACAGGACGATGCAGATAGTCATTTAATTTTAAAGTCAAACAAAGGCGAAACACTTTTGGAATATCACAGAGCAAGCAAAGGGCTGTTTACCTACGATTCTAAGTTTTTAACCTTTACAGCTAAGTACATGACAAAAAATGAAATAGGTTGATATTGTTTTGATTCTTAGTGTTCAATAAACAGTTTGCAACGAAATTGAGTCCATATTTAAAAATGCTTTTAGCTTTTCTGCCATGCTTTTTAATAGTAATAGGGTTTATACGGTGTAGATGTATGCCAATTTTATAACACCACACAAAAGCAATCATTACCAAGAGGAATGAACTACCCCGAGGCAGAGCCATCGAGGTATCAAAACAATGTTAGTTGATTTGAATGCAATTTCTTATATTCTTTTTCCATTCCTTGATTTTTAACATATTCCCTAATCACTTCTTCGTTTGAGTATTGTCCAACTGTATTTACATAAAAACCACTAGTCCAAAACTTACCTCCCCATAGTTTTTCCTTAATCTCTGGAAATCTCTGAAACAATTGTTTTGCAGTGATACTTTTTAACATTCTAATCATTTTTGAAACCGAATAACTTGGAACACTTTGAACTAAAAAATGTACGTGATTAGATTCATAACCTATCTCTATAAAATGTACCTCATAACGTTCTGAAATTTCCAAACAAATACTTTTTAAACCCTCGCCTATTTCTTCTGTTATGACTGATTTTCTATATTTCAATGGAAAAACTAAATGATAAAGTAACAAGCTTTTATTATGCCTTTTTAAAATATGTTCACTCATTTCTCGAAAGTACACTTTTTCAAAGTGTTTTGAAAAACTCTCCGTTTTTCAAACTTTTCAGCTAAACCCCGAGGCAGAGCCTCGAGGAATTCTTTAGATTAATTTTTCTATTCTATCAATGTCTTTTAGATGGGTCTTTTCAATATCAAACCCGCTAGATTTCATTGCTTTAAAACACATTTCAATCTGCCATCGCTGTTTATAATCTTGTTGGGCCTTTTCAGGTTTGTTAAACGATACAATTATTAAGAAATCTTGTTTTCTGCTGTTATTGCCCAATTTACATCCTGATAAATAGCAGAGTGCTCCATTAACACGTACAATTTTATTGTAATGAACAAACTCATTGACCTTAAACCTATTGAACAAATGAGAAGCTTTAATGGTTTTGTTTTTATGTGGAAGAAATACTTTAAAATTATTACGAATACGGATGTAGTACCGGATCTTGTTTGTGTTAAGAAACCCCAACCATTGTTCACCTACAAACTCTCTATCGGCAACAACAGAATCAATAACATCTTTACCAAAAAGACAAATAAACCTGTTCACCAGTTCAATACGCTCTTTACTATTAGAATTACCTCGTTTATCAAGCATGGCAAACAACAAAGGGAAAGCAACTCCCTTATATACAATAGCGAGCATGAAAATATTAATGTTGGTTTGCCCAAACTTCCAGTTGGTCCTGTCTATGCTTAAGATTAATTTGTCTTGCTTGGGAAGCAGGTTAAAAACAAGACGCGCTATAAGGTTAGAATCTAAACTATAGTTCGCAATAAACCGTTGTATACGTCTCAAAGAAGACTCGGGGTTTGCCCTGGCATCAAAAGCATTGGCTAGTTTCTCAAAAGTAACTGTTTGCACTTTACAAAGCGCAATGATAAAGTGAGAAATGAGTTTTACCCTAGCTAAATTTAACTTTCCTTGGAAATGACTGTTGAGAACTAAGGTCAATTCACTATTTTTAGTGACAGCATTGGTTTTCTTCATTAGAAAAATAAGTGGAATTATTTATCTAATATACTGAAAATCAATGCTTTAGTCAAATAAATCAACACTTAATTTACTGATTATCAGCAGATTGTATTTTTGTCATGTACTAAACCTTTACAGTAAAAATCACACCTTCTAAGAAGGTGGCTTTGAATTGCCCCTAAAAGGGGCTTCGAGGGCCTGGTTCAAAAATCAAATTTCTGTTGATTCTCTTCAACTATTCTCTCTTCCTTTTCCTGATGTTTCACATATTTTCTTATCATTTCTTCATCTAAGCCTACAGTACTTACAAAGTAACCTCTCGCCCAGAAATGATTTCCCCAATATGGCTTCTGCTTTAATTCAGGATAACTCTTAAACAGCTTTATTACTATTTTCCCTTTTAAAATTCCCATCAGTTTAGAGATGGAAACTTTTGGCGGAACCGATACCAACAAATGTACATGATCCTCTTGAATGTTCAATTCTTGAACCTCACACCCTTTCCATTCGCACAAAGAGCGTATATCCCTTTCAACCAAGGTCTTTATTGTTCCTTTTAATATTCGCAACCTATACTTTGGAACCCAAACTATGTGATATTCACATTTATATATAACATGACTAAGTTTCTTATATTTGCTCATAGTACAAATATAGGCATAGCCTTCAGAACATGACCACCAGCAAAGCAGGTGGTTTTATAAGATGAAATAAAACCCTTAAAGGAAAGCCTTGACAACATGAAGCGTCGAAAGGTAAAAAAGGAGAAACACCTAAAGACACTTTGGCTGTTTACAACCTTAAAACCAAAGAACTATTCAAGATACCTAATGTAAAATCGTATAGTTTCCCCGAAAAATGGTCTGGACAACTAGCTTATTATCTGGAGGAAATAAAGACAGATAAAAAAGAAACCAAAAGCGACAGCACTAAAATCAAAGAAAAAAATATAACGAACCTCTTTGACACAGCTCATTCAGAGCAAAGCGAAGAATCTCAAAAATGAACACAAATCAACCTCATATAATCGTCGAAAAAGGCGTCCAATACAAACTTGGCGAACTCAAAGACAACCACATCCATTACGATTTTAAAAGTATACTCATTTTCCTCGATGCAAAGGGAAAGTTGCTATTTGGCAAAAATTTCAAGATATATGAAGAAGACGAGGTGGTACTTTATAAGTTATGCATCTATTTCATTCGTGATTTTGAAGCTTGCGAAAAACTAAATATCGATCCGAATAAAGGGATTCTGTTATCTGGTCCGGTAGGTTGTGGCAAAACCAGTTTGATGAAGCTGTTAAGGTACATAGTGCCACATCATAAGTCTTACGAATTAATTCCAGCAAGAAATATCACATTTACTTTTAACAACATTGGTTTTAAAATTATTCAAGAATATGGCAATAGCAACTTTTATTGTTTTGACGATTTAGGAGTAGAAACAACAGGAAGGTATTTTGGTAAAGATTGTAATGTCATAGGTGAAATTCTCTTATCGCGTTATGATTTATTTCTTCAGCGAAAAATCAGAACCCATGCAACCACAAACCTCAACGCTCAAGAACTGGAGGAATGTTACGGTAACCGTGTACGCTCCAGAATGCGTCGGCTTTTTAATTTAATAGCTTTTAATGGTAATGTTGTGGACAAACGTATGTGATTTGCGTAATTAAGTTTGGTAGGTACTATCAAACATGACTTTTGCAGAATATTTTTGAGAATATAACCTATAGGCATTTTTAGCAATTTCATTTCTTAACTTATCATTTTTGAGCATAGTCAATAACTGTTTTTTAAAAGAAAAAGGATTTAGTTCCTTTTGTTTGTTTAGACTTATTTTTAAGCAAGAATTATTATGCTCAAGCATTTCAAAAATATCAGTATTTGTTACAATCATAGGGACTTTAAAAGACATGGCTTCCAGCATAACATAACTGCTTTGTTCATTTAGAGATGGAAATATTAGGGCATCGGCAAGCTTATAATATAGTTTAACCGAATTAGCTGGTAAATACCCGGCGAATATTATCCTCTTTTTTATGCTTTCGTACTTCTTAACAAGAGATGCTTTCATTGCTCCGTCCCCAACTATAAGCAACTTTACGTTTTCATATCCTTTTTCAACAATATCCTTAAAAGTACTTAACAATTGTGCTATCCCTTTTTGAGGAGTTAGCCTGCCCACATAAAGAAATATAACGTCTTTTTCGGTAATTAATACATCTTTCTTTATCGTTTCAATATTTCTAAAGTCCTCATCGGTAAACTTTTGTTGCTTTATACCGTTGGGTACTTCAAAAACCTTTTCGCTTGGTATTTTATATACTTTTAACATATCCTTTTTCATGCTTTCTGAAAGACATATTACCTTATTTGAAAGCTCGCAGTTTTTCATTTCAGCCCTTATATTATTTATATGAAAGGAGTCTTTTTCAGAATTGGTGAAATCTTCTATAAACTTGCTGTAGTTATTGTTATAATGGACTTTCCATAAAGAAACATGGACAGTATAAATCAGGAAAGCTCTTGTATGTTCTTTAATTAATGCAATTAAAAAATATTGCATATTGCTATTGAAATGAAATATATCTGTTTCACTAAATTCATAAAAGTCATGCAATAATATAAATACAGCCTTGGAATACACATAGGATAAGCTCCTGATATTTTTTTGATAGCCACAAGGCTTGGGGATTTTTAAATAGGCAATATTTTCAACTTTATCGTGCTGTACTGCAGATATATCAGAAACGCCGACTAGAACGTAAACCAATTCCAATTCATTAGATTTGGATGAGGCCTGATCTATTATTTCGTTTATGTATTTTCCAACCCCATACTTATGCGAGTCATCAGCTTGATTTACAATAAAAATCCGTTTTCTTTTCATTTGTACCTATGGTTAATAAGGGATACGTTTAATAAATATCATTCATGGTTTACCATATCTTGTAAAAACGTAAGCATATAAAACTCATTAGAATTTGTCTTAATTTCTAAACCCTGATTTAATAATCGAATAGCATACATCATTAAATTTTGAAAGTATTTTTTTTCGCCTTGGTTAGCCTGTGTTGTTTCCTCGATAAGATTTGGAAAAAACAAATCATTGGTTGTTATATCATCAAACTTCTGCTCCTCAAGTGGATTTTTGTGGTCATTTGCCATAAACCCTTCATTATTTACTATGTTTAAATCATTTAGGCTTTTTGCCTCTGTTTTGCTGAACTTAACAACAGCTTTATCACTAATGACAGATTTTATAAAAGAACGGTAAAGTCCAAATAATCCAGCATCCTTGACTAATGCCAAATCCATTTCTATAAGTAAAACAAAAATTTTTGAAAGCGAGGCCTTGGCTTCAACCTGTTTCATTTCACTTCCTGCTACTCTTAACCTCAACACCAAGTACAGCCCCAAAACGATCAGTTGAGGCAAATGGTTTATTAAAACATCCTGTTTGTTAAGCATTTTTACTTCCCGGAAAACGCTTTTATCCATTATAGCCAGGATATTATCCAGATCATCAGATTCAAAATAGCCTTTTTCAATAAATTGCATCAATGCCCAACCTATTTCTGCTATTTTAGGGTTGTTTTTTTCTATATCGTTTTCTATAGTATGCAACTCAGTGATTAAGATGTCTTCTAAAATCTCAAACGCGAATTCTGTATACAATTCCTTTGAATATATTCTACTATACTTAAAAAAAAAGTATAGTAATGGAATTTTTCCTTTAATACCATTGTCCTGAACAGTTTCGGTATTTATAAGTAAAAAACGGGCAAGATAATGTGCTTTTGCTTCTAAATTCATAGATTGATACAAGAAAAAGTATTAGTCATTAAAATCTGGACACAAATTGAAATCCAACAAGCTATAACCAAAATCATTCAATTTTTTTTCATACTTTTTAACTAACCCGTTTTTATCGGCTACTGATATATAATTTGAATTCCACATATCCAAATACCTGATATTGTTATCGACAAATTGATTTTCATATTCAATCTCCGTCCCCAAAAAACTATCAATCAATTGCAATACTTTCCCTGGAGATTTTATCAATTCCTCATAACATATTGTTATGCTTTTTTTTAAGTGACTTTTATCGTGGAAATATATCTTATGTGCACAAATCCAATGCTCTAAGAGATTCTCGATAGGTGCTCTTGTCCACTTTTGTGTTGCAAAAGACACAAATAGGGGATGCCTTATAATTGTAACGAAATATGTATTTGGGAACAAGCTTTGAAGGAATCTTGTTCTGATCATGTTTGGAGGTGATTTTTCCAACAAAATTTCTTTGGATAGATCCCAATAACTTGACCATTCTTGAAAAATAGTTTTTTTATTTTTTTTATTAATCAAATGGCTTTTTTCAGTTAATATGGCAGTTTCATCAAAGGCGAATTTTCCTGGGCCTCCATGTTCGTGTGCTGGTTTGTATATTGTCTGCAAATGCTGCCCTTCGTTTTCTGGAACACTTGTGTTGTTAAAGGCACTTACATTTTTTGAACTTGAAATCATACTGCTTAGAATGGAAGTGCCACTTCTGTGCAAGCCACCTATAAATAGAATTTTGTGATAGTTACTCATAATGTAATACTTGAATTTTTAGATTAAAATACTTCTTACTTAGAAAGTCCATTATTTCATAATCGTCCCTATACCAATTCATTAGATTTTAGCTAATTCGTTAGGTGTTTCGAAGTTTTTAAATACAACCGTCTCCTCGTTTATCCAAGGTGCATAATATCTAGGGCGACCTAAACGCAGCCTAGAATAAAAAGCATTAATAAACCTCAGAATTGGACCCCTAACACAAAAGAATACTTTTTCTCCTTTAGGAACATCCATTAATCCTAAATTATGTTTATTTAATACTATTTGATGCTTTTTGGTGAAGCTATAAGGCTCTAGGGCATATTTTATAGCCGTACCTCCCGTTTTACCAATGTGTATAAAATGTATCTTTTTTATAGAGCTCATTGTTGATAGTCTTATTTTAACATCACAGTTATCAAACAAAAAAAGGTTGCCCTGTTATTTTTATGCCATAGTCTTTTTCATAAAGCGCTTTTATCCTATTGACATGCTCTACTTTACTAATATTAAAGTTTACATCTGTTTTATTGGAAGCTTCTTTAATAAAGGGGATCTTTTTTGATTCCAAATAGTCATATAAATCCTTTAGATGTATAACATCATCAATTTCTTGACAATTGTAATATTCAACTTGCTTTCTTATATGCTCATCGATGTGAAGGGGATCTGATTTCCTTAGTTCAAATTCTACAAATTCCATAAATCTATCAAATGAGTCATCTTCGTAAAAGTTTAAAATAGAGAAATACCATCTATACTCTCTTTCTAGGACAAATAACTTATATGTTGATACTATTCTATCTATTGGGTCTCTCCAAACGGCAAACTTATGTATCTTTCTGTTTTGTTCGCTTTCCAGTTCCTTTAGTTGCTCAATTGTAAAAAGATAATCGGATTGCTCTGGATTACAACCAATTATTCGATGGGCTTCCCATACATTTGGAATATCCGGGACCCAAAGATGTTCTTTGTTATAAATGGCTACTTTTTTTAAAAATGTGCACGCATTTTTACTTATAACAATAAAGGCAAAATCAGTATTAGGTATCAAGCAATAATAGTTTCCAAAAAATGGAGATTCTATTTTTTCATCTTTTTTAAGTCTCATATTTCAATTTTAATCGATAAAGATTCTAAAAGCTTATTAATAGAGGTATCTATTGAATCTTCTTCAGTATTAATTGTTAGAGAAGCTATTTTTGTGTTTTCGTAAGTGTCTGAAATACCTGTAAAGTTTTTTATTTCCCCTTTTCTAACCAAGGCATATAACCCTTTAGGATCTCTAGATTCACAAGTATCAATTGGGCATTTTACGTGCACCAATACAAGGTTCTCTTCTCCGATAACTTTCATTATTTTGAGTCTATCAGACTCATAAGGTGTGATAGCTGAGACAATGGGTACGGTACCAACTTGCAACATAAGTTTACAAACCTCGGCTATTCTCCTAACATTTTCAGATCGATCTTCTTTACAGAAACCTAATCCCTTATTGATGCCGTTTCTCAGTATATCTCCATCCAATAGAATAGTTTTTATGTTTGCTTTCTCATACGTTTGGGAAACTTGTTTGGCAAGCGTGGTTTTACCTGCTCCAGATAAACCAAATAACCATATCGCTTTATTTTTTATCATAATATGCTTAATTATAAGTTAATACTTCTTTAAACTTATAAAATAACCGTTCTGCAACGCTTAAATCTTCTGTAACAATTTCGGCATTGCCCAAGAGTTCCTGGGTAAAGACAAAGGTTTTATTGTATGAGGTTTTGGTGCCATTGGGTAATTCTATAAATACCGTATAATTACCTTCTTCGTTAGGTGAAATAGAAAAATTGGTCACCTTTCCGATTAGCATACCGTATTGCTGATAGGGATAATTGTCCAATTTTATAAAAACCTTTTGCCCAACACTAACCTTGCCTGCGTTTTGGGCAGGTATAACTAATTTACCCACCAAATGAGATGTGTCTGTAGGTAAAATGGAAAACACGACACTGCCGCTACTTACAAATTGGTGCCTTCCCCAATAATCCTGAAAGCTCACAACACCGTTAATAGAAGATTTTAATACATAATTGTATTCCCAATCCCTGATGGCTTCTTTGAGCAAGTCAAAAGACTGGTTTAAATTTTTTAAAAATCGGGTATTGTCTTCCTGTTCATTTATTTTGGTTGTCTTCAACGTTCTACTCGCAGATGAAATGGCCTCTCGCATTTGGGAAATGGAAATGGCCATGGTACTGATGCTTTTTTGTATTTGCAAAAATTCCAATTGTTTTTGTTCATAGGTCAGTTTTGAAATAATCCCTTTTTCAAATAAAAGTTTATTCCTGTCTAAATCCGTTTGTTTTAACAAAAACTCCTGCTCTAAAAACCGCTTTTGGTTAATTTGATCTTGAAGCCTGTTTTTTATTTCATGCAATGCCACCTTATTGCCCCCTAACCGATTGGTGTAAGGATCAAGCTCTTTTAACAGAACATAATCTGTATAGCTCTTTTCAAAACTTAAATAGGCAGGGCTTATATCTCCTAAAATAAGGTTTGAAGTTTTCTCAAAAGGAAACTTTAAATCCTTTAGGCTATAGGGCAAAGTGTCCATAATTCCTTTTAAATAGTAGACATCATCAAAACTGGCCGTATTCTTTATTATCGCCAATTTTTGACCAATTTTAACCGTGTCCCTGTTTTTAATAAAAATTTTATCCAACTGTCCCGAATATCTGGACACCACTTTTTCTGTAGGCTGTTTAGTTGTCACCAAAACCTTTGCCGTAACCACATCGGGGTACTTGATCATGAAGGACAATGCTAAAATGATGACAGTAAACATAAAAATAAGGGTAATTCCCCAACGTACAATCCAAACCGGAGGGTTGGCAAGGATTTCCTGAACCTCTTCCGATCGTAATTCTAAATTATCTTCGAATCTATTTTCAGGCATTATTCTAACTATTTATTCGTTCCAATTCCAACTGATTCTTCACTAAATTGTAATAAATACCTTTCTGGTCTATTAGTTCATGGTGCTTGCCAGATTCCACTACTTTTCCTTCATCAAGTACTACGATTTGATCGGCATGCTTTACGGTACTTAGGCGATGTGCTATTATGACTACCGTTTTACGCTTAAAAAACTCATTTAGGTTTTCCATAATTGTACGTTCGTTTTTGGCATCTAACGCCGACGTTGCTTCATCAAAAAATAAAAGATCTGGATTTTTATATACAGCCCTAGCGATAAACAAGCGCTGCTTTTGTCCCGTACTCATTCCAGTACCTTCATTACCTATTTTAGTATTAAAACCTAAAGGCAAGGATTGAATGAATTCATAAATGTTGGCTACTTTTGTAGCTTGCACCAATCGTTTCTGGTCTATCGTATCTTCGCCTACGGCAATGTTATAAGCAATGGTATCGTTAAACACATAACCTTCCTGCATAACCACGCCACAATTGGCCCGCCATACCTTGTGGGAAATTGTATTTAAGTAGTGCTCCCCATACATGATACTGCCTTTTTCGGGATTGTAGAATTTAAGAATAATTTTCATTAAAGTGGTCTTTCCACTGCCACTGGCACCTACAATGGCTGTTATTTTATTGGCTGGAATTTGCATGGTGATGCCCCTGATAACATTTTCGTCACTCCCTAAATATCGATAGTTAATATCGTTGATCTTTAAATCTTGATTGGGCTTAATAGCTGAGATTAAATGTTTTTCTTTACTTTCCTCATCGTCTTTATCATGTACCTCTCCCAAGCGTTCCAAGCTTATCTTGGCATCTTGAACTGACTGTATAAAGCCTACCAATTGACCAATGGGACCATTCAATTGGCCAATAATATATTGGATAGAAAGCAGCATCCCCAGGGTAATATTGCCTTCTATGACTAACAGTGCCGAAGTGAAGGTTATGAATATATTTTTTGCTTGGTTGATAAATGATGATCCAGCCCCTTGAGTTTGCTCTAGGGCTAAGCTTTGCATGGACACTTTAAACAGTCTAGCTTGGACATATTCCCATTTCCAACGCTTTTGTTTTTCGGCATTGTTCATCTTTATTTCTTGCATCCCGTTTATGAGTTCGATCACGGTACTTTGGTTTTGGCTTAATTGCGAAAACCGTTTATAATCAAGCTCCTTACGTCTCTTAAGAAAGAATAGGATCCAAATCACATAAATGATACTCCCAACGGCAAAAATGAAAAAGATAGAGGTGCTGTAATAAATAAGTACGGCCCCAAATATGAATAGGTTGACCATAGAGAACAGAGTATTCAGTACTGATCCTGTTAACAGGCTTTCAATACGTTTATGGTCATTAATCCGCTGCATGATGTCCCCTGTCATGCGGGTATCAAAATAAGCAATAGGTAGGTTCATGAGCTTGATAAAAAAATCTGATACTAAAGATATATTGACACGAGTACTTAAGTGCAACAAGATCCAACTCCTAAATATACCCACACTAGTCTCCCCCAAAAACAACATCACCTGCGCAATAAGCACCATATAGATGAAGTTAACGTCCCTGTTTTGTATCCCAACATCTACTATGCTTTGGGTAAGGAACGGAAAAATAAGTTGCAACAAGCTACCAACAATCAAACCAATAATAAGCTGTATAAGTAACTTCTTATATTTGAATAAGTACTGAAAGAGAAACCTAAACGATTTTTTATCGGTTTCATCCCAGTTAAGCTGATTAAACTTTGGAGTTAATTCTAAAAGTAATGCAACCCCTTCTTTAGTATCCTCTGTGGCATTATTACCTATCCATCGAGGGATGAACTCATCCCTGCCATAAGTGATTAGTCCATAGGAGGGATCAGAAATATAAACCATATCATTTTTAATTTTATAGACCACCACAAAATGTTTTTTGTTCCAATGGACAATAAGTGGTAGCGGAGCTTCTTTAAGTTTTCTATAATCTATTTTGACCCCAATACTTTTAAAGCCAATGGCCTCGGCCGCATCGCTTAACTTTAGCAGATTACTACCTGCCCTAGTGGTTTCAGACAAATCCCTAATATCTTCTAAGGAAATAAGTTTACCATAATGTTTGGCAATAATGCGTAGACAGGTAGGGCCACAGTCCTTACTATCTGGTTGCTTGTAAAATGGAAATGATTTTTTCAAAAAATGACAACTGTTAATAAAACTCCCGTTATATTATCAATATTTTTCGCGGAAAAAGTTCTTGATAATTTGTTATTGGTTGAGCCTTTTTAAAAATACGAAGTATGCGCAGGGAAACTACTTAAAAGTAACCTGAAAAGAGGCTTTTCAATGACAAAAGCCTCTTTAAAGCATCACTTCTTGGAAGTTAATAGGCCCAACAAAACTTATTTGGCTGGCCTGGACCAGCATTTATTGGTGCGTGACAAAATGCATCAGGATCACAGTCAGCATCTGTTTCACAATATTGGACCTCTCCGGGAGTGCTGTAACCAATATAACCGCCTAAAATAGTTTTTAATTGGTTTGCCTTAAGCATGGATCCATCTTCTAATTTTAGATCTTTTAAACTTAATTTTTTCATTTTTTAAAGTTTTAAATAATTATTTTTGCCTTGAACAGTTAAAGACACTCAAGGTTTGTGTCTGCCCTTCGCGAAAGGATATTGTTCATGCCCAAAGTGACAGCTTTGGTTTTTTTTAGTGAAACTCAATTTTAAATAAGTTTCACTTAATATTTTACTGTCAATAATAATCTTTAAAATTCTAACTTCATCTTCAAAAGATTACCACGTCACTTTGCTCCTCGTAATGACATATTTATTTTTTACTATAATACCTCTCTTAAATCCTCTACACTATACTCCTTTGGCAGTTCATGCCCATTAATAAATATGGTCGGGGTATGGGTTATGTGTTCAGCATCACACCAAGCCCGCATGGACTCAATTTTTTTGCTTTGCTGTTTTAGTTCACCATTCATAGGGTACTTTTTTGCAAAAACCTCATAATCTTTTTGATCAGCCAGATACCAGTCGTCTAAGGCTTGCTGGGTTTTGGGGCTATCTCCTTTTTCATCTATAGCCAGAAAATGGCTTACAGGTTTCCTCATTCTGTCTTCTCCCGACCTGGCTGTAAACAAAATCTGTAAATTTATCTTACCTGCATTTACCAAATCCTCTAGTGCCGGATGCGCCTTAGCACAAGGACCGCAGTAGGGATTGCATACTTTTATTACATGGTATTTTGCTTCGGCATTCGTTAAGGAAATGCCTAAACCTTCTGTAGATGTTTTAATTTTTCTGGACTTTACCAATAAGCCTTCCAATACATCAGGGTTGTGCTTTATTTTTTTTAGACCTCGTTTATGGACATTCACTTCCTTTTCTTGTTCCAAAAGAGGCCTTAATAGTTTCCATCCTAACATAGGAATTAATAAAAGTGCTAGTAATAAAGGAATTGTTTCATATCCTATTGTGTTTTTATAAAAGTCACTAAAAAATGAAACACCTATTTCGGCTAGCAGAACAGCCTGAATGATGATACAGAACTTACACCATTGCTTTATAACAACCGCTTGACAATAGATTGAAATAGGAATAATGGGCAAACTAATAAAGCTTAGCCACCCTAAAATGGACAAGACATTCAATGAAAAACCACTAATCATAAGGCAGGCAAGCGATCCAAAAAAGTATGAAAACACCAAAAGGCTTAAGCTTAATGTACCATTTAACAATTTAGCCTGCTTGGAATTTAAAACGGCATTGCAGTTGATTTTACTTCCAGCTCCCCCTGTACAGAAATTTTGTAGTGTTGGATTGTATTGGTCTACTTCAAACCACAACAGAAATACACCAACGATTAATCCAATAATTTTTAAGAGAATACAGGCGATTGTATAAAATAAATGTAGAGGTACATTATTGAAAACTTCAGAGGCAGTAAAATTAAAAATGCCCCATACCAAGATTAATAGTATAATACTGCTCATTAAAACATTTTGTAAATCCCTAGTAAACAGTTTTTTTTCTATGTCTTTCTCTTTTGAGTTTTCGTTTGTTTCAACCAACAAACAAACCCCAGTCCATTGTTTTGAAAAATCTTTTAGGTCTATATCAATACGCTTATCCCCATGTCCATAATAAGAAACATTTTTATTGGAAATATTTTGCAGGACAAAAAACATGTGCTGGTTATTTTCTTCAACCTGAACCACACAAGGCATGGGCATATCCTTAAGCTTGTCAAGATCAATTTTCACAGCTAAGGTGTCAATTCGGTATTTTTTCAAAGTATCGAAAATCGACAATAAACTTGGGTGATCTGGATGGGACAAAACACAGTCCTTTAAATACTTTTTAGTATATTCAATATTAAGCGAAGTAAGAAATCTCTCAGTAGTGTTTACACAATTGTCTAACATAATAAAGCTAGGTTTAGATATGTTTAACAATAATTTTCATCCTTTTCCAGAAAATCAATGTTGAACAGTAAATTTTAGAGATTTCAAATATATGTTTTATCTACATAAAATTAGTAGGTATATTCATCAAAAAAGACGGATTTTTCTGTTTTTTTTATGTGGTTTAACACATGCCTTTGTAAATTAATTGGTAGTGTATTTTAAAAGCGTTAATTTTTAATTGACGACATTTTTAATGAGGCCTTGTTAATTCAATGAGCCATTTTTAGGAAGTAACCTTTGATAAGATGACTTTGAAATATAAATATACCTGCCTTTTTTGATCAAAAAACACCCGAGTTGTAATTGTGGTTTTTTTTTCTTTGTATAAAAGATTATTCTTTCATTAACTTTTGGTGTTAAATTAATAAAAGATTATTCTAGTAAAATTTTTTGAATGAAATGCTTATGATGAAAAAGCGATGTTTATTATTCCTGCTTAACCTGATATTGATTAATTCATGTTTGTCTCAGGCTCAATCATTGGAAAAAAATCTATACAATTTATATGATAATTTAACCCAAACCCAAAACAATGAAGTCTATAATGGACTTGAATATGTAGATTTAGATAGAAGGCTTTCGCCAGATGACCATAAATTTTATGGTTCCTTCAATTTAATACCTGGAAGTGTTATTTATAACAGGCAACCTTATTACAATTTAAAGTTAAAATATGATCTTTTGGAGGATGTTGTTGTCGTTCACTTTATAGATGCCAATCACATACGCCTAAACTCTAAGCTAGTAACATCATTTGCTATTGGAGACAATAATGCCTTTGTGCGATTGCCTTTTAGGAAGTCATTGGCATCGTTTTATGGTCATGGTTTTTTTAAAGAGGCGTATAAAGGAAATGGGTATTCCTTATATATTAAGTACATAAAAAAAAAGGTTGAAAAGATTAAGGATCAAAAGATCTATAGTGTTTTTAACGATAGTGAAGTTTATGTGATACAAAATGGAGAGACTTTTTTTGAGGCAAGTAGGATTAAAGAAGTCACGAAAGCTATTCCTGAAAAGGAAGACTTAATAAAGCTGTTTTATAAAAATTACAGCAGACTTTACAGAAGCAATAGAAGAGATTTTCTAGTCAGACTCCTTAAGAGTCTGGATAACTAATGCCAAGGCAACTAAATTAATATGTTTATTAAAAGGAACTTTATAATATACTTTTTGCTTCTTGTTTGTCAACTTTTTTATGGTCAATCCAAAAAGGAAATATCCATAAGTTTTAAAAAAGTGCATTGTGTTGAAGCGATAAAACAGTTGGAAAATGAAATAGATTTTATCTTTTATTTCGATAAAGATTGGTTTAGCGGTTGTGAAATAACCAAATCCTTTAAAGATGCTAGCTTAACAGAAGTTATTGATGGTCTGTTGGATGGCACATCAATAAATTATATTTTTCTAGATAAAAGAATTATTTTAACAAACAATAATGCTGTGTTTACAGAACTGCCTATAGGATATTTTGGAGACACCATAAAGGATGAGGAAGAAATTAAAATGCCTACCGCAAAGCAAAAGCAATTTGAGAAAAGAATTGTTGGTAGTTCGGGTATAGTGTATTCGGTGGGAAAAGAGAACAAACGGTCTTCAAAAAAAGTATTTACGGTATCGGGTATTATTAGGGACTCAAAAACTGGAAAGCCAATTGAAAGTATGACGGTTTTCGTAGCTGGCATAGGAGCGAATACATTAACTGGTACTGATGGCTTTTATACCTTAAACCTGCCCTCTGGATACTATATTTTGGAACTATCTTCGTTGTCTTACGGAAAGGACAAAAAGCAGATTATTGTCTATGGCGATGGTATATTAAACTTAAATATTCAGGAAGTTGTAGAACAGCTGGATGAGGTTTTAATTGAATCGAACAGGGACGATAATATAAAAAAGGTCGCAGTTGGGGTAACAAAAATAGATGTTGAAGGTATAAAAAACATCCCTCTCGTTTTGGGTGAAAGGGATATTTTAAAAGTAGCAACGACCATGCCGGGTATCAAAACAGCAGGAGAAGGGGCATTGGGTTATAGTGTAAGGGGAGGCAAGGTCGATCAAAACCTAATTCTTTTTGATAATGCACTACTATATAATCCCTCACATTTTTTTGGGGTGTTTTCGGCCATTAACCCTTTTGTTACTGATGATGTAGATATTTATAAAGGGAGTATTCCTGCAGAGTTTGGAGGGCGCTTGTCATCTGTAATCGATATAAAAACCAAGGAAGCCAATATGAAAAAGTTTTCCGGCGAAGGCAATATAGGGCCCATTACAGGAAATTTAACTTTTGAGACTCCAATTGTAAAGGACAAGATTTCTGTTATGGCAGGGGTAAGGGCAACCTATTCAGATTGGATATTAAAAGCAATTTCCGAAGAGTCTGTTAAAAACAGTTCAGCCTCATTTTACGATGCTGTTTTAAAATACGACCATAAAATAGATAACAAAAACACATTACAGGCAACGGGTTACATGAGTCGTGATGAGTTCAGTATATCTTCAGATTCTACCTATGCTTATGCCAACCAATTGGCCTCTATTAAATGGGGACATCAATTTAACGATAAAAACAGGCTTTCGGTTAGGTTGGCAAACAGTAACTATAAGTTTAATATCATTAACGAAGGAAATTTCAATAGAAATTTTGATTATGGTTTTAGTATAAACGAAACACAACTTAAACTGCTGGCAAACTATAATCATAGTAAGATCCATAAGTTTACCTATGGTATAGGTAGCAAACTGTATAATATTCAACCGGGATATATAAAACCTTTGGGTAATGAGTCAGATATTGAGCGTAAATCCTTAGATAAAGAAAAAGGATTGGAGTCCGCTGTGTTTTTATCTGATTTATTTAGCGTTAATGAAAAATTACAATTGGATGCGGGACTAAGGTATTCCGTTTATACAGCATTAGGAGAAAGCAGTCAGAATATTTACAATCCAGATGCTCCAAGAAGCGAAGAAAGTGTAATATATACTAAGTTTTATAAAAACAATGAGGTTGTTAAATCTTACGGAGGTCTGGAATTACGACTATCGGGAAGATATTATTTGTCTTCAAGCATGTCCTTAAAGTTGGGATATAATAATACCATTCAATATTCACATTTATTGTCTACAAATACCACGGCATCACCCGTAGATTCGTGGAAGCTGTCCGATCTTAATATTGAACCGCAACGGGCAGATCAATTTTCCTTGGGGCTGTTTAAAAACTTTAAAGAAGACCAATACGAAGCGAGCGTTGAGGGCTATTATAAAAACATGAAAAACTTATTGGATTTTAAGGTTGGCGCCAACCTAACCTTAAATGAAAACATTGAGACAGAATTGTTGTCTGGCGACGGTAAGGCCTATGGCGTGGAGTTCCTCATAAAAAAGAAAAAAGGCAGGCTTAATGGTTGGTTGGGATACTCCTATTCTAGAACGCTAGTAAAATTAGACAGTAAATTTTTAACCGATAAGGTTAACAATGGCGAATATTTTCCAGCCAACCAAGATCGCCCCCACGATTTAAGTTTAATTTCTAATTATAGAATAACCAAACGATATAGTGTTTCGTTTAATTTTAATTATCAGTCAGGAAGGCCGGTAACCTATCCTGTGGGCAAGTATTATTACTCAGGAAACGAACAGGTGTTGTATAGCGATAGAAATAAGCATAGAATACCAGATTACTATAGACTCGATTTGGGTATAAATATTGAAGGAGACCATAGAAATGAGAAACTGGCGCATAGTTTTTGGAATGTGTCGATCTATAATTTGTTAGGTCGAAATAATCCGTATTCGGTATATTTTGTAAATGAAAAAGGCCGAATAAAAGGGTACAAATCATCTATTTTTTCAGTGCCAATACCAACTATTACATACAATTTTAAGTTTTAGAAATGAATAGAAAAATAATATATAGGGTTTTAATAGTTGGGCTGGTTGTTTTAGGCTGTACAGAACGGTTTGAATTGAAGACAGAAACTTTTGAGGATAGGCTCGTAATTGAAGCAACGATAACCAATGAGGTCATGTCTCAAGAAATTAAAATATCCAGAACCCATGTTTTAGAAAGCACTGAACCAAATTATGAACATGGGGCTACAGTTAAAATTGAAGATAGCAACCAAAACACGTATAGCTTTACAGATGAAGGAGATGGACTGTATGTCTCTACAATACCGTTTATGGCCGAAGCTGGGGTGTCTTATAAGTTGTTTGTGGAAACTCTAGATGGGAGAAAATTTGAATCCTCACAAGAACAATTGGTGCCATTGGCAACTATTGATAATTTGTACGCAGAACTCATTGATGTAGATGGGGTTTCTGGTATTCAGGTCTTAGCCGATACTAATGAAAATTTAGGAGAGGCACAATTTTTCAGATACGAGTATGAAGAAACCTATAAAATTGTTGCGCCTTTTTACACGAGTTACGATGCCCTAATTACCAATTTGGTGGTTAGTCCTTCACTGTCGTATGATATTGAATTAGTGCCGCGTCCACAGGAACAAAAAATATGTTATTCAACTCATAATTCTGAGGAAATTCTTTTAGACAATGTTAATGGGCTAGCAGCGAGTGCATTAAAGAAAGTTCCAATACGATTCATACCTATTGAAGATCCTATATTAAGGGATCGTTACAGTATTTTGGTCAAGCAATATGTCCAATCAGCCAATGCGTATAATTTTTATAAGATATTAAGGGATTTAGGTTCGGACGGAAGTATTTTTCTTGATAATCAACCAGGGTTTATTCAAGGAAATATTGTTTCCAGTCTTTACGAAAATGATAATGCTATTGGTTTTTTTGATGTGTCTTCGGTATCTTCAAAAAGAATTTATTTTAATTATTTAGACTTCGGTATTGACAAGCCGCCATATTTTTATGACTGTGAGGTAATATTATGGGATTATTTAAATACTGGTCCAGAAATAAACGAACGCTATTATTTATATCAGAATTTAACGTTTGATGATTATATATATGCAAGTGTAGCAGGTTATGAGGAGTCCGTGTATGGGCTTACAACACCTCATTGTGGTAATTGTACAACATTTTCATCTGGTAAAAAACCTGAATTTTGGGAAGATTAATGGGAAATATGGGTTATAAATGTAGCATTATCATGTGCCTAGTCGTAAACTTTGTGTTTTCACAAGGCGTTAGCGAGGTGTTTCCTGTACAGGCAAGGGAAGCTGTGATTCTAAGCTCGAATGCGACTGTATTTGTTGTTGGCGAAGAGCTGTATTATAAGTTCTATGGTTTAGTTGGGGGTAACCTACCTAGCTCTATTAGTAAATTAGGCTATGTGGAATTGCTGTCTTCAGGCAAAGAAAAGCTCTTTAGCCATAAATTAAAACTGGATAACGGTGTGGCGCATGGTGATTTTTTTATCCCTACAAATGTTAAGACAGGTCACTATAAATTAATAGCTTATACTAAGTGGAATAGTAAGTCCTTTTTTCAAAAGGATGTTTTTATAATTAATCCATACACAGCTGGTAATGCGGTTGAAAAAGATTCTAGCAACAATAATTTTGTAGAAATAGCTTCTATTACTGAAAAAAATAGTCTGTTAACGGCAAATAAAGCACCGCAGAGTATTATCAAAACGGATAAAAACAGTTACAGCCTCAGAAGTAAAGTGGTTTTGCAAATAGATAATGGCACTAAAGAATTACCCCATGGACATTATAGTCTATCTGTTAGGAAAATAAACCCGATACAAGTTTTAAACAAAGAAGACCTAAAAAGCACAACTATTGCCCAAACGTCGCGTAAAGCATTGCCAGAGATTAGGGGAGAGATAATTTCGGGAACTGTAAAATCTAAGCAGGACAATTCTGTGGTGCCCAATAAAATAGTTTCTATATCATTTCCAGGTAAAAATTACATCTATAAAAATAGTATAACCGACAGTTCAGGTAAGTTTTATTTCAATGTACTAGAGAATTATAACGATACCAATGCGTTAGTTCAGCTTTCAGATAAGAATAAGGAAAATTATAGGATAGTGTTGGATGATAATGGTTTTCAAGATTATGGCGAATTGACCTTTGAAAAAGTAAAGCTAGACCCCAATATTAAAGATTGGATCTTAAGGGAGAGTATCTATAACCAAATTGAAAGTGCTTACTATAAAACAAAAAGGGATAGTATTGTGGCAAAGCAATTGCCTTCTGTGTTTTATGGTGAAGCCAGTGTCGATTACGTATTGGATGATTACAAAAGATTTCCGTCTTTAAGGGAAACATTCATTGAAGTTGTAGAAAAGGCCGCTATTAGAGGGGAGAATGGGGGCTTTAAGTTTAAGGTGTTTGATTATGAAGAAAAAAGGAGTAATCGTTTTAGTGAATTAGAACCATTGGTTCTTTTTGATGGCGTGTCAATTCAAAATGCAGATGCTATTATTGATTATGACGCAGGCAGGATAGAACGCATTAGTGTAGTTAGGGGCATATATTTTTATGGCCCGAGTATTTTCAACGGCATAATAGATATCACATCCAAAAAGGGAGATTTTACCTTAATGGCAAATGGAGATAATGTGGTTAAGTTAAAGCTTAGTGCGCCAGAGCATTTAAAGTTGCATGATCGTCCCAATTACTCCGATATTAAGCGGGAGTTAGATAGAATTCCCGATTACAGAAGGCAACTATTATGGGAGCCCAATATTCGTGAGACTAAACAATTGGATAAACTAGAATTTTATACTTCAGATGTAGAAGGTGTATTTGAAATCCTTTTAGAGGGCTATACATTATCAGGAAAGCAATTTTATTCAAAATCTTATTTTGATGTTGAGAATAAACTCTAACTCACTATTTTTTTAACTTTACACACTTCAGCTTCATTAACAGCTTTTTTATCAACACCACAGAAGAAAATGGTTTTTTGCCCATATGTAAAAAACAACTTCAAAGCAGAAAGCAAATTCAACACATTTTCAGGTTCACATCTATCTAAGTCATCAACAAATACAATATTATAATCATATGGTTTTGTAACTGTTTTATTATCTTCCCATCTAATAAACTCTTCCTTAAATCTATTTTTTAACAGCAAAAAAGTTTGACCTAGTCCTTCATCAAGTACTTCAACTATTTTACTTCCATCTATTCTCAACCCAGGTATAGAAACACTCACAGAATTAGAAAACCCTTTAAATAATTTAGCCGCAATATTAACAATCTCTCCAAAAGTTTCTTCCGTCGAATCCCGACTCTCAGCAACAAAATACTCAAGTAAAGAAATTGATAAATTGGCATCACTCTCAAATTCCCATGCCTCAAAAAAGAAAGTATTAAAACTGCCTTTTAACTCCTTTTCGAGGTACTTCATTAAAGTACTCTTACCACTTCCCCAGTCACCATAAAGAGAAAACATTTTAATATCAGGAAATTCGCTTGTATTGCTTTTTAAAAAAGTTTTGATAATCTCTCCTTTATCTATAATTCCAAGATAATCATTTTCAAAAGTTAAATCTTCTACCGGAAGATTAGGCAATAGTCTAGGCATGTAATTGATTTTCTTTAAAAGTAAGAAAATTCTATTGATAACGAAATTATAGGCTCAAAGTAAAAATCACACCTTCTAAGAAGGTGGCTTTGAATTGCCCCTAAAAGGGGCTTCGAGGGCCTGGTTCAAAAATCAAATTTCTGTTGATTCTCTTCAACTATTCTCTCTTCCTTTTC